>CAYVIS010000005.1:1485-27453 GCA_964451565.1 uncultured Neisseria sp. | reverse complement strand
TGCTGACCCGCACCGGTTTCGGCAATCACCCGTTTTTTACCCATGCGCTGCGCCAGCAAGGCTTGGCCGATGGTATTGTTCACCTTGTGCGCGCCGGTGTGGTTGAGGTCTTCGCGTTTCAACCAGATTTGCGCGCCACCGAGTTGCTCACTCAAACGCGCGGCATGATAAACCGGGCTGGGGCGGCCGACGTAATGCTTCAAATCGTGGTGGAAGGCTTCCCAAAAGGCCGGATCGTTTTTGGCTTCGTTATAAGCATCGGCCAGCTCCTGCAGCGCCGGAATCAGCGTTTCGGACACATACACACCGCCGTGTTCGCCAAAAAAGCCCTGCTCGTTGGGAAATTGGTAGTTTTTCATTAATCATCCTTTTTTAATCGGCTTTCAGACGGCCTTGATTCAAATCTGCGCATTGCGGATAAAAGCCGCCATTTTCTCTCTGCACTTCACCCCCGGCGCGCTTTCAACGCCGCTGGAAATGTCAACAATCTCTGCACCCGTTATTCTAACAGCTTCCGCCACATTTTCGGGTGTGAGGCCGCCGGATAAAATCCAATTGCCTGCCAGCGCTTCGGGCAGCAGCTGCCAATCGAAACTGTGCCCCGTGCCGCCGTATTCACCCTCGATGTGCGCATCAAACAACACCGCGCGTGCATCGGCATAATCCGCCGCCGCATCGACAATGTCCTGCGTATTGCGCACCCGTACCGCTTTCAGATAAGGCCGCGCAAAACGGCGGCAGAATTCGGGCGGCTCGTCGCCGTGAAACTGCAACACGTCCACCGGCACCTGCGCCAACACCTCGCGGATGCGCGCCTCGGTTTCATTCACAAACAGCGCCACCACGCTCACAAACGGCGGCAACGCCCGCACAACCGCCTGCGCCTGCGCAATATCGACATGGCGCTTACTGCGTTCATAAAACACCAACCCGACCGCATCCACACCCAAAGCCGCCGCCGCCGCGCCGTCTTCAGGGCGGGTAATCCCACAGATTTTGGTGCGGATTTTCCTCATGCCTGTTCTCCGTTATCAATAGGCCGTCTGAAACATTCAGACGGCCTATCATTATAAAGCCATCATGCGGCGAAACCAAACCAAGGCCGTCTGAAAACCCAATACGCTTTCAGACGGCCTTATTCAATCCTCAACCCTTAATGTTCCAACTCATCGCTCAAATACACCACTTTTTCCTGCGCATCCTGCGGCAGAATCAGGTTCAACACCACGGCAACGATGCCGCCGGCGGAAATCGAGTTTTGAAACAACACGGGCAGATGTTTGAACACTTCCGGCTCAAACGCCACGCCCAAGCCGATGCCGACTGACGTGGCGGCGATGACGGCTTCGCGGCGGCGGATGCCGTTGCTCACCAAAATACGCACGCCGGCAATGGCAATCAGACCGAACATCAACACCATGGCGCCGCCGAGAACGGAGCTGGGAATGGTGGTAAACGCGCGCCCGATAATGGGAAACAGACCCAGCAACACCAAAATGGCGGCGATGTATTTGCCGACATGGCGCGAGGCAACGCCGGTCATCTGAATCACGCCGTTGTTTTGGGCGAATGTGGTTAAAGGCAGCGAGCCGAGCGCGGTGGCAATCACCGACACCAAGCCATCCGCCATCACGCCGCCTTTCAAGCGGCCGGTGTATTCTTCGCCTTCAATCGGCTGGTCGGACACCATGGCGGTGGCGGTGAGGTCGCCCACGGCTTCAAACACGCTCAACAGATAAATGGTGCCGGCCACGATAAAGGCGTGCCAATCAAACGCGAAACCGTATTTAAACGGCACAGGCACGGTAATCAGCGGCAGGTTTTGCAGCGGCGAGAAATCCACTTTGCCCATCAGCAGCGCCACGATGTAGCCCACCACCAAGCCGATGGCGATGCCGCTCATGCGCAGCAGCGGGTTTTTCATACAGTTGAACAGCAACACAATCACCAACACCAGCGCGGCCAAGCCGAGGTTTTCTGCCGAGCCGAAGGTGCCGTCGGCCTTGGCGCCGAAGCCACCGCCGAAATCGGTGATGCCCACATGCACCAAACTCAAACCGATCATCATCACCACCACACCGCTCACGGTGGGGGTAATCACTTTTTTCAGATAAGGCAGCAGCCAAGCGGAAAAACACACCAAAAATGCGCCCACAAACGACACGCCGAGCAAGGTGGAAATCATGGTGTTTTCATCCATGCCGCCCTCTTTCATGCCCATGCCCAGCGCAATCATCACGGTAACGAATGAAAAGTTTACCGACTGAATCGACAACATACCCGAGCCGACGGGGCCGAAGCGGTGCACTTGCAAATAAGTGCCGATGCCGGACGCCACCATCGCCATCGACACCAGATAAGCGGTCATTTCCACCGGCAGTTGCAGCGCACCGCCGACAATCAGCGCAGGCGTAATCATCGGCACAAAAATCGCCAGCAGATGGGTAATCGCGCTCAACAGCGCATTCATAAACGGCGGTTTGTCTTCCAAGCGATACACCAAATCGGGGGCATCGGCGGTTTTCGGGGGCATGGCCATCGGGTTTCCTTCAAAAATATGCTAAAAAATGTAAGCCCGAAATTTTAGCCCTTTTCCGGCCTTTCATCAATTTTTCAGACGGCCTCATCAGCTTTGCAAACCTTTGCAGGCCGTCTGAAACCAATATTTCACACAAGCCGTAAAGTAAGCTACAATCACAGCAATTTTCTGAATATTCCGAGAAATAAAGGTTTAACCATGTTACAAGGCAGCCTGGTCGCCCTGATTACCCCGATGAATCAAGACGGCAGCGTGAATTTCGAACAACTCAAAACCCTCATCGACTGGCACATCGACAGCGGCACCGACGGCATCGTGGCTGTCGGCACCACCGGAGAGAGCGCCACTTTGGCGGTGGACGAACACTTGGCCGTCATCGAAGCCACGGTGAAACACGTCAACAAACGCATCCCCGTGATTGCAGGCACCGGCGCCAACAACACCGCCGAAGCCATCGAGCTTTCCAAAGCCGCCGAGCGTTTGGGCGCGGATTACACCCTCTCTGTTGTGCCCTACTACAACAAGCCCTCGCAAGAAGGCATCTACCGCCACTTCAAAGCCATCGCCGAAGCCACAAGCATTCCGATGATTGTGTACAACGTGCCCGGCCGCACCGTGGTCAATATGAGCAATGAAACCATCCTGCGTTTGGCCGAAATCCCCAACATCGTCGGCGTGAAAGAAGCCAGCGGCGACATCGGCCGTGAAACCGACCTCATCAACCGCGCCCCCGAAGGCTTTGCCGTGTATTCCGGCGACGACCCCACCGGCATGGCATTTATGTTTTGCGGCGGTCATGGCGTGATTACCGTTGCCGCCAATGCCGCGCCCAAGCTGTTTGCCGATATGTGCCGCGAAGCGCTGGCAGGCAATCTGGCCGAAGCGCGCAAGCTCAACGAGCAGCTGATTCCGGTGTATGACGTGATGTTTTGCGAGCCCAGCCCCGCCGCCCCAAAATGGGCCGCCGCCGCGCTCGGCAAATGCGAAGCCCACGTGCGCCTGCCGATTATTGAACTTTCTGCCGACGGCCAAGCCAAAGTACGCAACGCGCTTGCCGCTGCCAAACTGATTTAACCCACAGGAAACACCCATGAAAAACGCCATGAAACCGGCCGTATTAGCCATCGCCCTCTTGAGCGTGGCTGCCTGTTCCAGCAACAAAGAACAACCCAAGCTCGACTATCAAACGCAAAACCGCAAAGTCGTAGATTTGGAAGTGCCGCCTGATTTGACCAACCCCAATCAAGGCAACCTGTATCAGATTCCCGCAGGCTCAGGCGCTGTGCGCGCCAGCGACATCAACCGCACCCAAGCCGTGCAGCAGCCCGCTTCGCAAGCCGTGTTGCAAAGCGTGAAAGGCGTGCATATCGAGCGTGACGGCAGCCAGCGCTGGCTGGTGGTCGACGGCAAATCGCCCGCCGAAATCTGGCCGCTGTTGAAAGTGTTCTGGCAGGAAAACGGTTTCTCCATCAAATCCGAAGAGCCCGCCATCGGCCAAATGGAAACCGAATGGGCGGAAAACCGCGCCAAAATCCCGCAAGACAGCCTGCGACGCATCTTTGAGCGCGTCGGCCTCGGCGGCATCTATTCCACCAGCGAGCGCGACAAATTCATCATCCGCATCGAGCAGGGTCGCAACGGCAACACCGACGTATTCTTCGCCCACAAAGGCATGCAGGAAGTGTACGGCGACAAAAACCAAGACACCACCATGTGGCAGCCGCGCCCCAACGACCCCAACCTCGAAGCCGCTTTCCTCGCCCGCTTCATGCAATATTTGGGTGCAGACAACCAACAGGTTGAAAACGAGCTGACCAAAACCGCCCAATCCAACCGCCCCGCAGGCAGCGCCGATTTGGCACGCATCGACGGCAACAGCTTGATGTTGAGCGGCGACTACGACCGCAACTGGCGCCGCACTGCCTTGGCACTCGACCGCATCGGCCTGACCGTGCTCGGCCAAAATGCCGAACGCCACGCCTTCCTGGTGCAACCCGCCCCGCAAGAAGGCCAAGCCGTCACCGACGGTAAAAAACCCGGCTTCTTCAAACGCCTGCTCGGCAAAGGCAAAACCGAAACCGCGCCCGCAGCCGCGCCGGAAATGATTGTCCACGTTGAGCCCGTCAGCGGCGGTTCACGCATCAGCCTGCTCAACCGCGACGGCAGCGCCTACACCGGCCGCGATGCCTCCACCTGGCTCAGCCGCCTGCACACCGAATTGCGCTAAACCCAATCCGTGCAGCCACAGCCTCCGTAAGCGGAGGCTGTTTCTTTTCAGACGGCCTGAAACCACTCGGCCACCAATCCCGAACCACTCGCGTAGGGGCGGATTCCATATCCGCCCGCCCAATACCAAGGCCGTCTGAAACACAATCTTTTCAGACGGCCTTAGCCATAGCCGCTATAATGTAGTGAATTATATTTGAATCAAGACAAGGCGGAGAGCCGCAGACAGTACGCTGAGTATGGCAAGGCGGGTTCAACCCTGTATGGATTCAAATCCAATCCACTATAAACAAACGCCTGTTTCCGCCCTCTTTCCGACTTATGAGCAAACGCAAAACCTATCTTATCGGCATTGTCCTGTTTACCCTGCTGTTTATGGCACTAATGCTGGCAGGCAGCTGGCTGCTTTCCGCCGACAGCCGCCAATACGCCGTCGCCTGCTTTTTATTCGCTTTCGGCGCCGTGTTCGGCCAAATCGCCTGCCTCGCGCTCTACCTGCGCCAAAAAGCCATGATGCAGGCTGCAGCCGCCGCCAAACGCGCACAGGAGCAGCAAAATGTTTGACCAAATCGTCTTGGCCAGCGGCAACGCGGGCAAATTGAAAGAATTCTCACGCTGGTTTGCCGAACGCAATATTCAGGTATTGCCGCAAGCCGGATTCAACGTGCCCGAATGCCCCGAACCGCACGCCACCTTTATCGAAAACGCCATCGCCAAAGCCCGCCACGCCAGCCGCCACAGCGGCAAACCCGCGCTGGCCGACGATTCCGGCATCTGCGCCAACGCGCTCGGTGGCGCGCCCGGCATTTATTCCGCCCGCTTCGCCGGAGAAAACCCCAAATCCGATGCCGCCAACAACGCCAAAATGTCGGCCGAGCTGGCCGATAAAGCCGACCCAAGCTGCTATTACGTTTGCGTGTTGGTGCTGGTGCGCCACGAAAACGACCCGCAGCCCATCATCGCCGAAGGCATCTGGCGCGGCGTTTGGCAGGCGCAGGCAGCAGGCGAACACGGCTTCGGCTACGACCCGCATTTCTACCTGCCCGAGCAAGGCTGCACCGCCGCCGAGCTTGCGCCCGAAGTGAAAAACCAAATCAGCCACCGCGGCTTGGCTTTGCTTGAATTGAAAAAGAAAATTGATTTACTATACCCGCAAGATTAACCATCAAAAGCATCTGAAAGCATGACACCCAAACAAATCACCATCGTCATCATCCGTCTGTTGCTGCTTTATGCCACCCTCCGCGTTTCAGGATCTTTGTTGGCTGTTTTATTGGGCGCGTCATCCCCTACCAGTTTCGATGAAACGCCTTTGCAACAAGCCGCCCTGTTCGGCGTCATTTTTGTCGTTTGGCTGTTTGTATGCCTGCTATTATGGAAACTGTCACCCAAAATCGCCACTTGGCTGCTGCCGGAGCAACTGGCCGAGCCGCAACCCTTGCCGCGCACCCCCGAGATTTGGCTGAACAGCGGCCTTGTGTTGATGGGCATTTGGTTGCTTGCCACATCCATCGGCTCACTCGGCTCCGGCCTTGCCCAAATGCTTTTTTGGACACAAGGCGATTCCTCTTTTATCACATTTCACCTTTTACCCTATGCCATACCCACCCTATTCGGCCTGCTGCTGTGCCTGAAACCGCTGTGGGTAAGCCGTTTAATCCGCCGCGTTATTTCCTGAATCTCAAGGCCGTCTGAACACTCAAAAAACATTCAGACGGCCTCTATAAAACAAAATGACCCAAATCACCTTCCAAACCCCCGGCCAACTCACCGCCCTGCCGCCCCTATCTCTCTACATCCACATCCCATGGTGCGTGCGTAAATGCCCGTATTGCGACTTCAATTCCCACCAAGCCAAAAGCGATTTGGCCGAAGCCGCTTATATCGACGCGCTGCTCACCGACCTGCAAACCGAGCTGCCGAATATCTGGGGGCGGCCGGTGGAAACCATCTTTATCGGCGGCGGCACACCCAGCCTGTTTCAGGCCGCTTCCATCGAGCGGCTGCTCAGCGGCGTGCGCGCGTTGGTGAACCTGCAACCGCAGGCCGAAATCACGCTCGAAGCCAACCCCGGCACGTTTGAAAAAGAGAAATTTCAAGGCTTTAAAGATGCAGGCATCACCCGCTTGTCTATCGGCGTGCAGAGTTTCGACAACCAAGCCCTGCACGCGCTCGGCCGCATCCACAACCGCGACGAAGCGCTCACCGCCATTGATACCGCATTGAATCTGTTTGACAAAGTGAACGTTGATTTGATGTATGCTCTGCCCGGCCAAAACGTTCAGACGGCCTTAAACGATGTTCAGACGGCCATCGCCACCGGCGCCAGCCACATCAGCGCTTATCATTTGACCATGGAGCCGAACACGCCCTTCGGCCACACGCCGCCGCCGAATCTGCCGCACGACGAAGCCGCGCAAGACATCGAAGACGCCGTGCACGCCGCGCTGCTGGCCGCCGGATTCGAGCATTATGAAACCTCCGCTTTCGCCAAACCCGGCCAACCATGCCGCCACAACCTCAATTATTGGCAGTTTGGCGATTATCTCGGCATCGGCGCAGGCGCGCACGGCAAGATTTCTTACCCCACCCACATCGAGCGCACCACCCGCCGCCGCCACCCCAACGATTATCTGGCCGCCATGCAGAGCAACCCGCAGGCCGCCATCGAGCGCCGCCCGATTGCCGCCGATGATTTGGCGTTTGAATTTATGATGAACGCGCTGCGCCTGAGCAGCGGCGTGCCTTCGGTGTTGCTGCAAGAGCGCACCGGCATTTCGCCCGCCCAAATCGCCGCCGAAATCGAAAGCGCGCGCGCCAAAGGGCTGCTCGATGCCGACCCGCTCACGTTCAGGCCGTCTGAACAGGGCAAGCGCTTTTTAAACGATTTGCTGCAGTGTTTTCTGTAAAACAAAGCGGTTAAACTTTCAGACGGCCTCAGATGATTGCAAGGCCGTCTGAAACATAGCCAACCCTGCTGATTTATACGATAATCAGCCCAATCCCCCTATCCACCCGAGGAATGCATCATGGCCAAAACCATCATCCACACCGACAACGCCCCCGCCGCCATTGGCGCCTATTCCCAAGCCGTGCGCGCGGGCGACACCGTTTACATGAGCGGCCAGATTCCGCTCGACCCCGCCAGCATGACCGTGGTCGGCGACGGCGATTTCCGCGCCGAAGCGCATCAGGTGTTTAAAAACCTGCGCGCCGTGGCCGAAGCGGCAGGCGGCTCGCTCGACGACATCGTCAAAGTCAACGCCTACCTCACCGACCTCGGCAACTTCGCCACCTTTAACGAAGTGATGGCCGAATATTTCGCCCAACCCTTCCCCGCCCGCGCCGCCGTGGGCGTGGCCAGCCTGCCCAAAGGTGTGCAGGTGGAAGCCGAAGCCGTATTGGTATTAAACGGCTAAACCTTTTCAGAAACTTCCCCCACATGCAGCAAGCGGGGATGGCCTGCTGCCGACAGGAAGGCCGTCTGAAAACCATTATTCAATTATCTTAAAAGAATTTCATGGCACACTACGCAATCGGCGATTTACAGGGCTGTTACGACGAGCTTGAAGCGCTGCTCGCCAAAATCGAATTCAACCCCGGCACCGACACCCTCTGGCTCACCGGCGACATCGTCAACCGCGGCCCCAAATCGCTGCAATGTCTGCAATTTTGCATGCAGCACGAAAGCAGCGTGCAAATCGTGCTCGGCAACCACGACCTGCACCTGCTCGCCATCGCCTACGGTCACGGCAGAATCAAACGCAGCGACACCATCGAGCCGATTCTCGACCATCCCGAGCGCCAAAAAATGCTCGACTGGTTGCGCGCCCAACCGCTGATGGTGCGCCAGCAATCACATGTGATGGTACACGCCGGGCTGCTGCCACAATGGCGTGTCGAAGAAGCCGAAAGCCTCGCCCGTGAAGTAGAAACCGAATTGCGCAGCAGCCGCGCCGATGCCTATTTCGCGCATATGTACGGCAACAAACCACACCGCTGGTCGCCCGAATTGACGGGCTATGAGCGCCTACGCGTGATTACCAATGTTTTCACCCGCATGCGCGCGCTCAGTTACGACAACGCCATCGACTGCGACTTCAAAGCCGGGCTGGCCGATATGCCCGGCGGTTTGCGCGCCTGGTTCGAAGCACCCGCGCGCCAAAACCTCAGCCATAAAATCGTGTTCGGCCATTGGTCGGCACTCGGCTTTTTCAACGATTGCGGCGTGATTGCGCTGGACACCGGCGCGCTGTGGGGCGGCCGCCTCACCGCCATCGACTTAAACAGCGAAGCCGTCAGCCAAGTCGAATCACACACCGGCCTGAGTTGGCAAACCGCGCTGTCATAACCCCCAAGGCCGCTGCTTTTCAGACGGCCTTTTGTTTGCACGCCACAACCAAAATGTTAACTAAATAATTGTTTTAAAATAAGATTATTAAATTTATACCAAACTTTACAGCCTGCTGTGATAAAAACTATAGTTCTACTCTAATTTGCCCCTATATTTAGAGTATAATACCTATCAACAATAAACGACCCTTCAACACACCAAGCAAAGGAAGCGGCTCGCCGCCTCCGCCACACACATCTATAAAGGCATAAAAAGGAAACCGCAATGCAACACAGCTTCGACCCCTTAATCATCCGCGGCAAATCGCTGATACCGATTGTGCAAGGCGGCATGGGCGTAGGCGTATCCGCATCCAGCTTATCCAGCGCCGTTGCCCGCGAAAACGGCGTCGGCACCATCGCCAGCGTCGACCTGCGCCACCTGCACGACGACTTGTTGGCCGAATCCAAAATCAATCCCACCGAAGCCAAATACGACAAACTCAACCGCATCGCCCTCGACCGCGAAATCACCAAAGCCAAAGCCGATTCTGAAGGCCGCGGCATGATTGCCGTCAACGTGATGAAAGCTGTAAAAGACCATCAAGCATTGGTTCGCCAAGCCTGCGAATCGGGTGCGGATGCCATCGTAATGGGCGCAGGTTTGCCGCTGGATTTGCCGGAAATGGCCGAAGGCTTCCCCGATGTGGCGCTGCTGCCGATTCTTTCCGAATCGCGCGGTATCAATATTGTGCTGAAACGCTGGATGAAAAAAGGCGTTCTGCCCGACGCCATCGTCATCGAGCACCCCGCCCACGCCGCAGGCCACCTCGGCGCGATGACGGTTGACGGCGTGAATGACGAGAAATTCGAGTTCAAACGTGTAATCGAAGAAACCTTCGAAGTGTTTAAAAAACTCGGCCTCGAAAACGAAAAAATCCCCTTGGTGCTGGCCGGTGGTATGGCCAACTTTCACAAGATTCAGACGGCCTTGAAAGACTGGGGCGCTTCCGCCGTGCAAATCGGCACCGCTTTTGCCGTCACCCACGAAGGCGATGCCCACATCAATTTCAAAAAAACGCTGGCCGGTGCCGACACCGAGCAAGTGGTGGAATTTATGTCAGTTGCCGGTCTGCCCGCACGCGGCGTGAAAACCAAGTTTCTCGAAAGCTACATGAAGCGCGAAAGCGTGTTGCAGGCCAACGCCAAAGCCGACCCGCGCCGCTGCACCCAAGGCATCAACTGCCTCTCTGTCTGCGGCCTGCGCGACGGCCTCGAAAAAGTCGGCCAATTCTGTATCGACTTGAAACTGGCCGCAGCTTGGCGCGGCGAAGTGGACAAAGGCCTGTTCTTCCGCGGCAAAGATCCGCTGCCTTTCGGCAAAACCCTGCGCAGCGTGCAGGAAACCGTGCATTACCTGCTCACCGGCGAAATACCGCTGGAAATGCCGTTGCAAAAACAAGCTTAAAACTTATCACATGCCGTACAAAGGCCGTCTGAAACCCAATCTGTTCAGACGGCCTTTTATATCCGCCTCATCCTTCCCGCCCCGAATCCATCAAAAAATGCTAAGATAGCCGCTTAATCCAGCCTGAATAAAACCATGAATCCCTTACTCAACCAACTGCAACCCTACCCGTTTGCCCGCCTGCGCGAAGCCATGCAGGGCTTGGAAGCCCCCGCAGGCCTTGCACCCGTGCCGCTGCACATCGGCGAACCGAAACACGCCACGCCCAAAGTGATTACCGATGCGCTCACCGCCTCGCTGGGCGAGCTGGAAAAATACCCGCTCTCCGCCGGGCTGCCCGAATTGCGCCAAGCCTGCGCCGCTTGGGCCGCGCGCCGCTACGACGGCCTCATGCTCGACCCCGACACCGAAATCCTGCCCGTGCTCGGCAGCCGCGAAGCCCTCTTCGCCTTCGCGCAAGTCGTGCTCGACCCGACTGCCGACGGCAAAGACATCGTGGTCAGCCCCAACCCTTTCTACCAGATTTACGAAGGCGCGGCGCTGCTGGGCGGCGGCGAAATCCGTTTTGCCGACTGCCACACGCCCGATTTTCTGCCCGACTGGTCACAAATTGACGAAGACACTTGGCAGCGCACCAAACTGGTTTTCGTGTGCTCACCCAACAATCCCAGCGGCAGCGTGATGCAAAAAGCGCATTGGGCGGAATTATTTGCCCTGCAAGACCGCTACGGCTTTGTGATTGCTTCCGACGAATGCTATTCGGAAATCTATTTCGACGGCAACAAACCCATCGGCTGCCTCCAAGCCGCCGCCGAGCTTGGCCGCAGCAATCGCGGCATCGTCATGTTTACCAGCCTGTCGAAGCGCTCCAACGTGCCCGGACTGCGCTCGGGCTTTGTCGCCGGTGATGCTGATTTATTGAAAGCTTTCCTGCTCTACCGCACCTATCACGGCAGCGCCATGAGCGTCCCCGTGCAGCGCGCCAGCATCGCCGCCTGGAACGACGAAGCACACGTCGCCGACAACCGCCGCCTGTATCAGGAAAAATTCGACAAAGTAGTGCCGATTCTGCAACAAGCATTTGACGTGCAGATGCCTGACGCTTCGTTTTACATCTGGCTGAAAGTGCCCGACGGCGATGATTTGGCGTTTGCGAAAAACTTGTGGCAGCAAGCCGCGATTCAGGTATTGCCCGGCCGCTTCCTTGCCCGCGACACCGCACACGGCAACCCGGGCGAAGGCTATGTGCGCATCGCCTTGGTGGCTTCGGTCGCCGAATGTGTGAAAGCGGCGGAAACGATGGTGGCGCTGTATCCGCGTTGATTGGGTCGCACTGCCGATAAACGATAAGGCCGTCTGAAAACCAAGTTTTCAGACGACCTGAGACTTTTGCAAAAAAATTACCCGTCGCTCCTGCGTAGGCAGGAACCTAGAGCAAAGCAACGCTTTGTTTGTTCACCACATTGCTGCAAATAATCATTTACACATAAAATCAGACAATTACAGATTTTCATTTAATTGCTGTTACTTGGCTGACAACTGAAGCTGCGCTTCAGCCTGGGCTCCTGCCTGCGCAGGAGCGACGACGGAGTGTTTGCAAAGGCCTCGGCCTTGATGCCATTCAGCTCACGAATAATCAAACAAATCCGGCTGCTTGTGTTCACGGGTCACGCGCACATCGGTTTCGCCCTCGGCAAACACAATATGCAGCTTCTGCCCTTGTTTGAGCACATCGGCATTGCGGATGACTTGGCCGCGGCTGTTTTTTACCACGCTGAAACCGCGCTCTAAAATCTGCTGCGGCGACACGGCTTCGAGCAGGGCGGCGTGTTTTTCCAATTGCTGGCGGCGGCTGCCGAGCAGCGTCTGCCAGTTTTGCTGCAAGGCCGTCTGAACGGCTTCGAGGCGGCGGGCGGCTTGGGCGGGGTCGGGGCGCAGGTGGGCGAGCTGTTGCCGCTGCTGCGCCAGTTGCTGCACGTTGAAGCGCTGATGATTGTGCATGGCGCTGCGCAATTGCTGTTGCAGGGCGGCGATTTGGGTTTTCTGGCTGTCGAGTTTGTGTTGCGGGTGGCGCAGTTGTTTGGCGAGCCAGTCGAGGCGTTGGCTGGCATCGTAATAGCGCTGCTGCAACACGTTTTTCAGACGGCCTTGCGCCTGCGCCAATTGTTGCAGCGATTCCAAACGGTTGGGGCTGACCAATTCTGCCGCACCGGTCGGCGTGGGCGCGCGCACGTCGGCAACAAAATCGGCGAGCGTGAAATCAGTTTCATGGCCGACACCGCTCACAATGGGTAAGGTGCAGGCTTCCATCGCGCGCACCACCGGCTTTTCATTAAACGCCCACAAATCTTCGATGCTGCCGCCGCCGCGACACACAATCAACACGTCCACTTCCGCGCGCGCCGAGGCCGTCTGAATCGCTTGCGCAATCTGCAATTCGCTGCCTGCTCCCTGAACGGCGGTGGGGTAGATGATGACAGGAATTTCCGGTGCACGCCGTTTCAGCGTGGAAACCACATCGCGCAGCGCGGCAGCGGCAAGGCTGGTAACAATGCCGATGGCGCGCGGATGGGTGGGCAGCGACTGCTTGCGTTCCGCCGCAAACACGCCCTCGGCTTGCAGCTTGGCTTTCAGCTTTTCATAGGCTTCGTAAAGCTGCCCCAAGCCTTTGAGGCGCACTTCGTTGACGGTAATCTGAAATTCGCCGCGCGCTTCGTAAATGCTGATGCGCCCCGATAATTCGATGTGGTCGCCTTCTTTCAAGGGCGCGGCGAGTTTAGACGCTGTGCCTTTAAACATGGCGCAGCGCACTTGGGCGCGGCTGTCTTTGAGTGAGAAATAATAGTGGCCGCTGGCGGCGCGGGTGAGGTTGGACACTTCGCCCGCCACCCACAGGCCGAACAGGTTTTGTTCGAGCAGGTTTTTGGCCAGGGCATTGAGCTCGGATACGGATACCGCAGCGGGGGCGAAGAGTTCGGACATGGAAATTGCTTCATCAAAACCAAAGAAGCGGCAATTATAAAGTTTTTTCAGACGGCCTGTAATCCCCGTTTGCAAAAGCAGGCGGCGGCCAATCAAGCTCTGCACACAACCGCGTCTCATCACATGAGGCTTTTGCAAAATACTTTTTTTCTTGCAAATAACCAATAAACCCGCCATTCCGGCGCAGACCGGAATCCATCTGTCACAATTCAGTTTATTGATTTTAAAAAAGTTTATACGGAGAGTGG
This sequence comes from uncultured Neisseria sp., assembly GCA_964451565.1. Lineage (GTDB taxonomy): Bacteria > Pseudomonadota > Gammaproteobacteria > Burkholderiales > Neisseriaceae > Neisseria. The sequence goes on along the minus strand of CAYVIS010000005.1, from coordinate 13,658 downwards.
ACTCCGGCCTGCGCCGGAATGACGGAGTCGGGTGACTTTTGATGATGCAAGAACAATTTTGCAAAGGTCTCATCACATGCCTGTCATCTGCGCTTGCTATAGTGCGCGCATGAACCTGCTCACCGAAGCCAATCAATGGCTGTTTCTGCTGATTAACGCCGAAGCCGACGCCCCGCGCCACGCCGTGACTGCCGCTATATTCGTTGCCGAATATCTGGTGGCGGTAATGCTGACGGCGCTGGCGGCTTATCTGGTCTGGAAACACCGCCGCAACAAACAGGCTTATATCGGCGTGGCGGCCAGCATATTGGTCGGCATCGCCATCACTTATTTAATTCGCAAAGGCGTTTACCATCCGCGCCCGTTTATGCTCCATTTGGGCACCAATTTTCTGGAACACGCCCAATCTTCTTCGTTTCCCAGCAAACATCAAACGCCGCTGTTTTCCGCCGGCGTCTTTTTATGTCTGCTTCCGGCCACGCGGCTGTTTGGGTTGCTGTTTATGGGCGCCTCCTGCGCGGTGGCGTGGTCGCGCATTTATTTGGGCGTGCATTGGCCGCTCGATATGTTTGGCGCGCTGACGGTAGGCATGATGGCGTCGTTGCTGGTAAAATTCTCATTCACGTCTTTGTCACGCGTTTGGGTGCTCCGCCGCTATGGCCAAACTCCATCATATTATCGAGCAGCATTGGCAACAGCCGCAGCCGTTGTTAAGCATTGTGCTGCGGCCTTTGTCGTGGCTGTTCGCCGCCGTTTACCGCTTGCGCCGCTATCTCTATCAAACAGGCCGTCTGAAAGCGGAAAAGTTGCCCGTGCCCGTGGTCGTGGTCGGCAATATCCACGCGGGCGGTACGGGTAAAACGCCGATTGTCGCCGCGCTGGTGCGCAGTTTGCAGGCGCGCGGCGTTAAGGTCGGCATCATCAGCCGCGGCTACGGGCGCAACCACAGCGACGTGCATGTGTTGACACCCGCCAGCAATGCCGCCGATGCAGGCGACGAGCCGTTGCTGCTCTACCGCCAAACCGGCGCACCCACCGCCGTCGGCAGTCGCCGCATCGAAGCCGGCCGCGCCTTGCTGGCCGCCCATCCCCAACTCGAACTTATCCTCACCGACGACGGCCTGCAACATTACGCCTTGCAGCGCGACGTTGAAATCACCGTCTTTCCCGCTGCCGATATGGGGCGGTGCAATCTGCGCGTGTTGCCCGACGGCGGCCTGCGCGAGCCGTTTGCCCGTTTGCAGGAAACCGATGCCGTGGTGGTGAGCGGTTTGCAGGGCGAAGTGGACGCCGATTATTTCAGGCCGTCTGAAAACCTGTTCTCCAGCCGCATCGAAAGCGGCGCGATTTACCGCTTAAACCGCCCTGATGAACTGCTCGATACAGGCCGTCTGAACGGCAAATACACCGCCGCTGTAGCCGGTATCGCCAAACCCGAGCGTTTTTTCCGCAGCCTGCAGGCGATGGGCATCGAATTGACCGAAACCTGCGCCCTACCCGACCATGCCGATATTACCTCCGCCGACCTACCCGCTGCCGATGCCGTCATCATCACTGAAAAAGATGCGGTGAAACTGGCCGATTTTGATACGGATAATGTGTGGGTATTGCCGGTTTGTGCGATAATCGAACCTGATTTGGCGGCGTGGCTGATTGGCCGTCTGAACCTGAAATAAAGAAAGAAGCGTAATGGAAAAGAAATTCTTAGATATCCTCGTCTGCCCCGTCTGCAAAGGCGCATTGGAATACAAACAAGCGCAGCAGGAATTGTGGTGCCGCCAAAGCAAACTCGCTTATCCGATTAAAGACGGCATTCCGTTTATGCTCGAAAACGAAGCGCGCGCATTGAGCGATGAGGAGCTACACGCATGAGCACAGCGTTTACCGTTTTGATTCCCGCCCGCCTCTCCTCTTCACGCCTGCCGGGTAAAGCGCTGGCCGACATCCACGGCAAACCGATGGTGGTGCGCGTGGCCGAACAGGCGCGCAAAAGCGCCGCCGAGCGCGTAGTCGTGGCCACTGACCATGCCGACATCGCCGCCGCCTGCGAAGCGCACGGCGTGGAAGTGGTGATGACCGCCGACACCCACGAAAGCGGCACTACCCGTTTGGCTGAAGCCGCCGCCGCGCTGAAACTGCCTGCCCACACCATCGTGGTCAATGTGCAGGGCGACGAGCCGCTTATCGACCCGCAGCTCATCAACCGCACCGCCGAAGTGTTGGTGGAAAACAATGTGCAGATGGCCACCGCCGCGCATGAAATCCACGATTTCGACGAATTTATGAATCCCAACGTGGTTAAAGTGGTGCTCGACAAAAACCGCAACGCCCTCTATTTCAGCCGCGCGCCGATTGCCTATCCGCGCGACAGCATGCGGGCGGGCGAGCGCAGCCTGCCGCAGGAAGCCGCGCCGATGCGCCACATCGGCATCTATGCCTACCGCGCAGGCTTTTTGCAGCGCTATGCCGACATGGCCGTGTCGCCGCTGGAAAATATCGAATCGCTGGAGCAGCTGCGCGTGTTGTGGCACGGCCATCCGATTGCGGTGGAAATCACCGCCGAAGCCCCCGCCGCAGGCGTGGACACGCAGGAAGATTTGGAACGCGTGCGCGAAGTGTTTCAAAATTGATAAGCTTGACGGATTGGCGCATCATCTGCCGCCAATCCATAAAAGCCGTCTGAAATCCGTAGGATGGGTGTCAACCCATCAAACCCGCCAAGCACGATAAATAGCAGATAGCGCCCATTCTACGGCTGCCGCCAATCCGCAAAGGCCGTCTGAATAACGTAGGATGGGTGTCAACCCATCAAACCCACTTTTCAGACGGCCTATAAACGTATTAATATAATCAACATAAATACGCTTCTTCTTTTAATATTTTTCTACATTGTAAGGAACCACACATGAAAGTATTATTGCTCGGCGCGCCCGGCGCAGGCAAAGGCACACAAGCCCAATTCATCACCGCCGCCTTCAACATTCCGCAAATTTCCACCGGCGACATGCTGCGCGCCGCCATCAAGGCCGGCACGCCGCTGGGCTTGGAAGCGAAAAAAATCATCGACGAAGGCGGCTTGGTGCGCGACGACATCATCATCGGCATGGTGAAAGAACGCATCGCCCAAGACGACTGCAAAAACGGTTTCCTGTTTGACGGCTTCCCGCGCACGCTGGCGCAAGCTGAAGCGATGGTGGAAGCAGGCGTGGATTTGGACGCCGTGGTTGAAATCGACGTGCCCGATGAAGTTATCGTCAACCGCATGAGCGGCCGCCGCGTGCACCTCGCTTCCGGCCGCACCTACCACATCGCCCACAACCCGCCGAAAGTGGAAGGCAAAGACGACGTAACCGGCGAGGAGCTGATTCAGCGCGACGACGACAAAGAAGAAGTGGTGAAAAAACGCCTCGACGTTTACCACGAGCAAACCGAAGTGCTGGTCGGCTTCTACAGCAAATTGGAAGGCGAACACGCGCCGAAATACATCAAAGTCGACGGCACCCAAGCCGTGGATGCCGTGAAAGCGGAAGTGTTGGCTGCTTTGGGCAAATAAACCTGAGCTGTCTGTTGAAAGGCCGTCTGAATGCGTAATGCGTTCAGACGGCCTTTTGTTGTTTCGGCAAGATTTTTTCAACTATACGGTTTGCTAGAAACACCGTCGCTCCTGCGTAGGCAGGAGCCTAGGGCAAAGCACAGCTTTGCTTGTGGCGGATGCTTCTGAAAAGCATGGTTTTATTGGCAAATCGGTTATTCTGTTTGACGGATGCAGCGCATCAAACAGCTGAAGCGGCGCTTCAGACTGGGCAGCTGCCTGCGCAGGTGCGACCGATTGGCGAGGCCGTCTGAAAGATGAAACATTTCAGACGGCCTGCCATCTTTCCACCACCATCATGCCGGCTTACGCGCCAGCATGGTCACAAATTTCAACTGAATCGGATTGCCGAATTCATCGGTGGCGTGCATCGAGCCGACTTCTTCGCGGTATTCCTGCAAGGTCCAGCCTGCATAATAATCGCGCAACTCACCCTCTTTAAAGGTAAACGAAAACGGCATGCGGCAGGGGTAATCCGCCGTATCCATCGCCGACACAATCAGGTTGTAGCCGCCGGGCGCGGTGTTGGCCTGCATATCGGCGATAATCGCAGGCACGCGCTCGGCCTGCAAAAACATAAACACCACGGTTGCAAAAATAAAGTCATACGTTTCCGGCAGCGCGGCAGCATTGAGGTCGTACACACCTGCTTTCAAATCCAAGCCTTCCTGCGCCGCCATATCCGCAAGCGCCTGCACGCCGCCCGGATTGTAATCGACGGCGGTGACATCGAAACCGAGCAGGCTCAGATACAGCGCGTTGCGCCCTTGGCCGCAGCCCAAGTCGATGGTTTTGCACGGCGGCACGATTTCAGCGGCGGCTTTGACAGCGGAATGGGTGGCGGTCATGCCGTATTTTTTGCGGAAATAGTCGGCTTTGTCGCAATGAAACTCAAGCTGCATCTGCAAATCATCGCCCTGCGGCTCGATTTTGTGCCAGGCTTGCGGCGCGATTGTCCACACGCCGCTGTCGGGCGTGAGCAGGTGTTCGGCGGTGACTGCGCCGCCCTCATCCAACTCGTAAAATTTCAAACCGCCCTGCAACACGCGCAGTTTGCCCCATGTGCCTTCTTGCGTGTTGTGGCGGCTCAGCAGCGCTTCGGGCAGGGTGTCGGGCTGCCAGACAGGCATTTGTTTGTAACAGATTAAATCGGCGCTCATGCGGTTTCCTCGATAAGGGATTAAATAAGATTCATATTATATGATTGTTATTTATTTTGGCAAGTACCGCCGCCTTATGCCGCCGATTTGCACAGGCCGTCTGAAACGCCTGTATCCGAGCGGCCAAACGCGTTAGAATAAGCCGTTATTGTTTCAGACGGCCTACGCTTATGTCCGAGCTTCTCAACCTTATCCAAACCGAATCCGCAGGCGTGGTTGCCGAAACGCTCGATTTCTGGCTTTACGAATGCAGCATCGACGAAGCGCCCGACGCCGCAGAAGTGGCGCAATGGCGCGACCTGCTCGCACAACGCGGCGGAAAATTCACGCGCTTGGCGCAAATCTGCCAAACCTGGCTGGACGAGGAAGCATGAATTTTCCGCTCAACAAATTCACCCTGCTCGCGCTGGCCTGGTTCGGCGCAGGCGTGTATGCGCTGCTGTTGCGCGAGAGCGAGGGCGGCGCGATGCCGTTTCCGCATTTCGACAAAGTGGTGCATTTCGCGCTCTTTTTCGGCCAATTCTGGCTGCTGGCCAAAGCTTGGCTGGCCGAAAAACGTCCGATTCCCTACCGCAGCCTGCTGATGCTTGCGATTGTGTGCGCCGCAGGCAGCGAAATATCGCAGGCGCTGTTTACCCAAACCCGCGAAGGCAGCTGGCTCGACGGCCTCGCCGACATTGCAGGCGCGGCCACGGCGCTGTGGTTGGCGCATCGGGTTGCACTCGCCCGCCATGCCTTGGCGCAACACAAAAGCCGCTGACATTTCAGACGGCCTTCCCAACCTTGTAAACAAAAAGAGAAACCATGAATCCCTACCTCGCCCGCCGGGAAAAAGTTTTACAGCAAATCGGCAATGACGGCCTCGCGGTTTTATTCGCTGCGCCCGAGCAGCGCCGCAGCAACGACACCGAGTTCCCCTTCCGCCAAGACAGCTATTTCCACTACTTGAGCGGCTTTCCCGAGCCGGAAGCCATCTTGGTGCTCGACGGTGCCGAGGGCATCAGCACGCTCTACTGCCGCGACAAAGACCCGCTGATGGAAACCTGGAACGGCTTCCGCTACGGAGCCGAAGCCGCGCGCGATGCCTTCGGCTTTGACGCCGCCCACAGCATCAGCGAATGGCCACAACACATCGGCAAAGCCATCCTCAACAAACGCCGCTTGTTTGCCTTGTGGGGGCAATATCCCGAACACGACCAAACGCTGATGCGGCATTGGCACCAAGTGCAGCAAAGCGCCGGGCAGCGCCTGCTGGCCGAATGCGCGCGCGCGCCCGACAGCCTTGCCGATTTGGCCGCCCTGCTCAACCCCATGCGCCTGATTAAAGACGCCCACGAAATCGGCCTCATCAAAGAAGCAGGCCGCATCAGCGCCCTCGCCCACATCCGCGCCATGCAAAAAACCGCGCCCGGCATAAGCGAGCTGCAAATCGAAGCCGAGCTGCTGCACGAATTCATGCGCCACGGCGCCCGCTATCCGGCCTACAACAGCATCGTCGCCGGCGGCGGCAACGCCTGCTGCCTGCACTATGTCGACAACAAAGACCGCCTGCACGACGGCGATTTGCTGCTGATCGACGCCGGCGCGGAATATCGGTTTTACGCAGGCGACATCACCCGCACTTTCCCCGTCAACGGCAGATTCGACGCCGCCCAAAAAGACGTGTACGAAGTGGTGTTGGCCGCCAACGAAGCCGCCATTGCCGCCGTCAAACCCGGTGCGAACTGGGCCGACATCCACACCCTCGCGCTGGAAATCCTGGTGCAGGGGCTGATTGATTTCAAATTACTTGAAGGCAGCGTAGACGGCAACATCGAATCGCAAGCCTACAAACGCTTCTACATGCACGGCCTCGGCCATTGGGTCGGGCTGGACGTTCACGACGTCGGCGGCCGCTGGCATGAAGGCAAACCGCTGCTGCTCGCCCCCGGCATGTGCACCACCATCGAACCCGGCCTCTACATCCGCCCCGCCGACGACATCCCCGCCGTATTCCACAGCATCGGCATCCGCATCGAAGACAATGTCTTGGTAACGGAGAATGGCGGCGACAACTACACCGCCGACGCGCCGAAATCGGTGGCCGCTATTGAAGAGACTATGCGCAGCTGAGCCTGCCGCTGCGTCAAGCATGGTAAACCGCAAGGCCGTCTGAACGCTTTCAGACGGCCTTGGTTTGATTTTTGGGAAACAGTAAACGAATAGGTATAGTGGATTAGATTTGAGTGGGCAGCTGTGTTTACGGACAAGCCTGCTCGTCATGACGGTAAAAAGGCGTATCATGGCGTTTTATTTCAGGAGCACGAAATGGCTTGGTTGTATCTGATGATGGCGCTGGCCGCGGGTGCCGGTTTGTCGGTGCAGGCGGCGGTAAACAGCCGTTTGAGTGCGGGCATGGGCGGCCAGCCTTTGGTGGCGGCGCTGATTTCGTTTGCCGTCGGCACCTTGTGTTTGCTGCTGGTGGCGTTGTTTCAGTCGAATTGGAGCGCGGTCGCCGGTGGTGCCGGGCAACAGTCTTGGTGGCGCTGGACGGGCGGCGCCATCGGAGCGGTGTTTGTGTTTACCTCGGTTTTTCTGGCGCCGAAAATCGGCATCGCCAATACCATGTTTCTGTTTATTCTCGGACAGCTTGCAAGCAGTATGCTGATCGACCATTTCGGCCTGATACAGATGCCGTTGCGGCCTTTGCAATGGTGGAAATTCGCCGGGATGGCGGTAATGCTGGCGGGCGTGGCTTTATTTGTATTTGGCGAACGCTGGTTTAAAGCTTAGCTTTTGAATATTGATTGAATGCGCTATTTTTAGAGGCCGTCTGAAACATTTCAGACGGCCTCTGTTTAGTTTCACTTCTCGGTCAATGCCTGCCAGGCCGCAAAAGTGCTGAGGAATACGTCACCGCCCAATTCGTTGATAAAGCCGCTGCGCTGCAAGCGGTCGAACACGGGGCCTTTGACTTCGGCCAGATGAAAACCGATGGCCGCTTCCTGCAAGCGGCGGTTAATCTGCATCAGGCTTTCCAGCGCTGAAGTGTCGATATGGTTGACGGCGGAACACACCAGCACCACATGACGCGCCTGCGGGTGGTTGCCGACGGTTTGGCCGATGCAGTCTTCCAAAAAGCGCGCGTTGGGAAAATACAGGCTCTCGTCTATGCGGACAAACACCGCTTGCGGACAGGTAGCAACCAAATGGCGCTGCACATTGCGGAAATGTTCGCTGTCGCCGAGCCGGCCCAACTCGGCCACATGCGGACGGCCGGTACGGTAGAGGTGCAGGCCGATGGAAAGCAACACCCCGGCGATGATGCCGCTCTCTACGCTGTGCAGCAGCGTGAGCGCCACCGTGGCCAGCATGGCGGCAAAATCGGCTTTGTCGTAACGCCAAGTGCGCACAAACGCCTGTGCGTCAAACAGCGGCAACACCGCCACGATGATGGTGGCCGCCAGCGTGGCCAGCGGCAGATGGTAGAGCAGCGGCGTCAGCCACACAATCACGGCCAGGATCCCCAGCGCAGTGAAGATGCCCGCAGCGGGCGTTTGTGCACCGGCATCATCATTGACCACCGAGCGCGAAAAACCGCCCGTTACCGGCATGCCGCCGGAAAACGCCGCACCCAGATTGGCCGCGCCCAAGCCGATTAATTCCTGATCGGGATCGATGCGGCCGCGCCGTTTGGCCGCCAGCGTCTGCCCCACCGACACGCTCTCGACAAAGCCGACCATGCTGATTAAAAACGCGCCTACCAGCAGCGGCTGCCACGGCATACCGTCGAGACGGGGCAAGCCCAAAGGCGGCAAACCGGTGGGAATCATACCGACCACTTTCACGCCTTGCGCCGCCAAGCCAAACTGCCACACCAACCAAGACGTAACCACCACCGCCAGCATCGGTGCCAAACGGCGCATGCTGTCGGCCATATTTTTGCCCACCCCCAAACGCAGCAGCCACGCGCCCAAACCTTTGCGGGCAAATGCTAAAAACAGCAGCGCCCCCGCGCCGACGGCAAATGTTGCAGCGTGTATCCGGACAAGCTGCGGCCACAATGCCGCCGCCATCTGCGGCAGCGTATCCCCGCCCGCCGCCACGCCGAAAATATGCTTGAGCTGGCTGAGCGCAATCAGCACGGCGGAGGCGCTGATAAAGCCGCTGATAACCGGGTGGCTGAGAAAATTGGCCACGAAGCCCAACCGCAATACGCCCATCGCCACCAGCATCAGCCCCGACAACAGCGCCAATGCCGTGACCACCGCCAGATAATCCGCCGAGCCGGGCGGCGCCAAAGTGGCCGCCGTGGTGGCCGTCATCAGTGCAATCACCGCCACCGGCCCGACCGACAAAGTTTGGCTGGTGCCAAACAGCGCATACAGCAGCAGCGGCGCGATACTGGCATACAGCCCCACTTGCGGCGGCACGCCCGCCAGCAGCGCATAAGCCAGCGATTGCGGCACCAGCATCACGGTGACAATCAGCGCCGCCAGCAAATCCTGCCGCAGCGTATCGGAGCGGTAGACGGGCAGCCAGGCGGCAATCGGCAGATAGCGCTTGAGGTTCATGGTTTAGGGGACGGAGGCCGTCTAAAAAAGATGGGTTGGAAAACAGATTAAGGCGGGTTAAACAAGCTGTGGATTCAGGCCGTCTGAAACGTCAGCCGTTCGCACAAAAGCAGATTGCCTGCAAAGCCTGCCCGATTAAACGAGGCCGTCTGAACATTTCGGGCAGCCGGCCGAGCCGCCGCGTCATTCAGACGGCCTGTGTTTCAACGCGCCTGCACCTGCGCCATCCGTTCGGCCAAGTCCGACAAATCGTGTCCGGCAGCCTGCGCTTTGCCCAACAAATCATCGCAACTGCCGCCCACTTCGCAGGCATGGTGCAGCGCCCACATGCAGGCGGCGCGGCGGCCGCTGCGGCAAAACACCAAATAAGGCGCGGGCAGCTCGGCCACGGCCTGCTTGAACGAGGCCAGCGCTTCGTCGGTGTATTCGCCGGGCGTCACCGGAATTTCGCGCCAGCCCAAGCCCGCCGCTTCGGCGGCAGCGGCCAGTTGCGCGGCATCGGCGTGGTCGTCGGCTTCACCGGGTTGGCGGTGGCAGATCAGACTGTTGAACCCGGCGGCTTTGACAGCAGCCAAATCTTGCGGGTAAACGGCGTCGGCGATGCTGAATCGTGTATCCAATGATTTGATTTGCATGTTTTTCCTTAGAAAAGGTTAATCGGCACTTTCAGATAAACTTGGCCGTTGGCTTCTGCCTCGGGCATCTGCCCGGCACGCATGTTCACCTGCACCGAGGGGATAATCAGCCGCGGCATGCTCAACGTGGCATCGCGTTTGCGGCGCATAGCCACAAATTCGGCTTCGCTGACGCCTTGGTTTAGGTGGATATTATGGCGGCGTTGCGCACCGACGCTGGTTTCGCACACATATCCGCTGCGCCCTTCGGGCAAATAATCGTGGCAGAGAAACATGCGCGTATCGTCGGGCAGCGCCATCAGTTTCTGCACCGATTGATACAGCGTGGCCGCATCGCCACCGGGAAAATCGCAACGGGCGCTGCCGTAATCGGGCATAAACAGCGTATCGCCGACAAACACCGCATCGCCGATGATATAGCTCAAACAGGCGGGCGTGTGGCCGGGCGTGTGCAATACCCGCGCGTTCAGACGGCCTATGGTAAATTCGTCGCCCTCGTCAAACAGGCGGTCAAACTGGCTGCCGTCGCAGGCAAAACCGTTGTCGGCGTGAAACAGGCGGCCAAAGGTGTTTTGCACGGTGGTGATGCGGCTGCCGATAGCGGTTTGGCCGCCGAGCCGCTGTTGCAGATAAGGCGCAGCGGAAAGGTGGTCGGCGTGAACATGGGTTTCCAAAATCCATTCAGTCTGCAAACCCGCCGCTTCGATGTGGCGGATAATCGCATCGGCGGAGCGGGTGTCGGTGCGGCCTGCGGCGTAATCAAAGTCCAACACCGAATCCACCACCGCACAGGCCGTCGATTGCGGGTCGCGCACAACATAGCTGAACGTATTGGTCGGCTCGTCGAAAAACGGCGTTACCTGCGGCTTGAGGCCGTCTGAAAGCGTATTCATACTGTTTCCTTATTATGCAGGCGGGCATTTTTACAGCCGCCCAACCAACCGGCAACGGTGTAAAGCAAAATGGCGCTGCCGATAAAACCCACCGCATACACGGTACAGATAATCAGCCAATCAATCGGGCCGCCCGCATCGGTGAAGCGCGAGGCCGACAGCAGCGCCAGCAGCCACAAAGCCAGCCAGCCGCCGAAAAAACCGCACACTTCCGCCCACAGCAAACGGCGCGACAACACTTGCCGCTCTTTGAGCAACAGCAGGAAAAACAGCAGCGTCAGCGCCACCGTCGCCACAAACAGCGGCCAGAAAAACATGCCCAGCATTTCCTGCAACACCGCCACCAGCATCGTGAATTCAGCATCATTCATCGCTCCTCCTCCCCCATCAGGCGCGTCCGCGCAACATACTCAAATAAGTCGGCTTCAAGCCCATGGTTTTAATCATCCACGTTGCCCACAATTCTTCCAACGGCGCAATCACGCCGGGAAACGAAGGCTTGAGGTTGTTGTTGTAATCAAATTCCACCAACATCGCCCGACCCAGGCGGGTAATCAGCGGGCAGGAAGTGTAGCCGTCATACACCGCCGCACTTTCCTTGCCCTGCAATTCGGCCAGCAGGTGATCCACCGCCACCGGCACCTGCCATTTCACGCTGGCGGCGGTTTTGCCTTTAGGCACACCGGCGATGTCGCCCACCGCAAACACATTCGGATAACGCACATGGCGCAGGTTGTGTTTGGCCACTTCCACCCAGCCGTCGGCGGCAAAATCGCCCTCCTGCCACGGCAGCGGCGAATGGCGCACCGCATCGGCGGCGCGCATCGGCGGAATCACGTTGATAAAGTCAAACGGCAGCTCCACCCGCCCTTCGTCTTTACCCTCAAACACGGCCAGCCTGCGCCCCGGGTCGATGGCGGTGAGTACACGGTTGTAATGCACATCCACCCCGCGCTCGGCAAACAGCATGCGCGCTTTTTCCGACACAATCGGCACGCTGAACAGGCTGTGGTTGTGGGCATTGTAGGTGAGCTTGGCCTTGCCCAGATTACCGCGGCGAAACAAATGGTCGCGCACCAAAAAAGTGTATTTCAAAGGCGCACCCGAGCATTTCATCTCCGTGGCCGGGCGCAGAAACACCGCCTCGCCGCCGCTGTCGGCAAAACGGTTGAGCAGCTGCCAGGTTTTAAACGCGCCCTCAGGGCTGTGGTAGATGCTGCCGATGCCGTGTTGGCCGATCAGCGCCTCATCCATGCCTTCGATGGCAGCATAATCCAGCTTCAAACCGGTGGTGACAAACAGAAAATCATAAGCGATTTTTTGGCCACCCGATGTGGTGA
>CAYVIS010000005.1:0-1385 GCA_964451565.1 uncultured Neisseria sp. | reverse complement strand
CCGGTGGTGACAAACAGAAAATCATAAGCGATTTTTTGGCCACCCGATGTGGTGACGCTGTTGCCCTCAGGATCGAACTCGGCCACATGCTCGCGCAGCCATTTCACGTTGGCGGGCAGATAATCCGCCGTTTTCGACACTGTATAAGCAGGCGGTTTCACCCCTGATGCCACCAGCGTGAAGCCCGGTTGGTAATAGTGGGCGATGCGTGCATCAATCAACGTAATTTGCGCCGATTCCAGCCGCGCGGCCAAGCGCGAAGCAATGCTCAAACCGGCCGCACCCGCACCGGCAATCACAATTCGAGCCGCGCTCTTAATCTTCGGCAGCGCCGCCTGCGCCGCCTGCGGCAACAGCAAGCCCGCAGGCGCCGCGCCCGCAGCCACCCCCAACGCTCCCGCGCGCAACAACAGGCGGCGGGCGTGATTAATGGATTCGTGAGTGGAACGTTTGTTCATGGCAAACCTCCTCGATAATGTCGCAAGCGCGGCGTGTATTGGCGGAATGCTTCAGGCCGTCTGAAAGCTTGGGCAGCCTGGCCGTGACATCAGCCCAAGTGGCCGGGTTTCTCTAAATCCGCCCCGATAAATCTCTTTCAGTCACAGCAGCCATCCGGTTGTGTTTAAATCGCGAAAGCAAGCCGCCGCCGCGCCACACTATATAATTGTCATTGTTTTCAGCAAACACCCTCCCCGCCCCGCTGTTTTGCGCACAGCGGAGATGGTTTGCCTGAAATGGGAAAAGTTTATTTATTTGCCGGTTTTACAAGTGTTGATGCCGAGCAGGCTGTAGAGCATGCAGTGCGACATCAAACCGGTAGCCAGCGGAATCACGCCCAGCCAGCCCCACCAGCCGATGGTACCGGTGGCGGCCAGTATCATCAGCAAAGCGCCGATAACGATGCGTAAGATTTTGTCGATACCGCCTACATTGCGTTTCATGAGGGTTCTCCTTTAATGTTGGTTGGAAAGCGCCGAAGCTGTGTGGCGCGGGTTGAAAAATAATCGTCAAACCGTTTGCCTGTCGTTGTTGAAAACGACAAACAGATATTCTTAATTTTTAATATTTAAATTTTATAATATAAGTTTATATTAGCTATGCACTGCGGCGGTGTCAAATGTTTCGAGGCGGAAAAGCGCTGCGGCATCCGCGTCGGAAATATATTTGCTGCTTCTTCAGCGGTTTAACCGTTTATCCGCTATAATCCGTTGCCAAACCCATCTTCCGCATTCAGACGGCCTGAATGCTTCTTGACCCCGAAAGCCCATCATGACCACATATTCCCTTTTCATTACCTGTCCGCGCGGTTTAGAAACCGTTTTAGCGGCCGAATTGCAGGCGCAGGGCTGCACGCAGGTTGAGCCGACCGATGGCGGCGCGGCCTG
>CAYVIS010000004.1:3241-27906 GCA_964451565.1 uncultured Neisseria sp. | reverse complement strand
TCAGCAGCGGGCGGCGCCAAGAGCATGCGCTGCGGCATTATCACCGCCACGCGGCTTGAGTTTGGTTTGATTGTGGTGAAGTGATTGGTGAAAGTGTAAGAGGTCGTCTGAATGATTTTTTATTGTTCAGACGGCTTTTTTTGTGTGGGGATTAAGTGTATGGTGGATTGATGGATTGGGTAAGTTGAAGCAAACTTTGCGGTTTGCCACCCTCTCCCTAGCCCTCTCCCTGAGGGAGAGGGAACTTAAGTTTCAGGCCGTCTGAACAATTGCCATTATTTGAATATACGTTCTCGCTTGAATAATAAAACAGCAATTATTCGAGGCCGTCTGAAACCTTTCGAGCTTCAGCAATTTAATCCCCTCTCCCTCAGGGAGAGGGTCAGGGTGAGGGTGGCAAACCGCAAGGTTTGCTTTTCAAGGCAATCTTTCAGACGGCCTACAAATTGTGTCATTGCCGCCGCAAAACGGCTTGAGGATTGGTGTGGTTATGGTTGAATAATTGTGAAAGAAAACAGCCGAGGCCTTTGCAAAATACATTCTTCCTTGAAAATAGCCAATAAACCCGTCATTCCGGCGCAGGCCGGAATCCAGCTGCCGAAATTCAGCTTGTTGATTTTAAAGCAGCTTCAAGCGAAAAATGGATTCCGGCCTGCGCCGGAATGACGGAAGTGAGTGTTGGCGATGATTCACGTAGTCATTTTGCAAAGGTCTCAGGCCGTCTGAAAGATAAACATCGTTCAGACGGCCTGACGATTAAACAAGAAAATCAGGAAGCTTCACCCGGGCACACGGCTTGCACCAGTTTCTCTGTGTAGTCGGTTTGCCCCCATTCGGTTTGGCCGTCTGAACCGTTTTCATTATGGTAATAAGCCTGCAGGCGGCGTTGGCAGTCGACCAATACCGGCAGCGTGCGTGCGCTCATGCGGCGTTCGAAGAAATAGAGGTTGGTTTGCAGCAGTTGGCCGCTGTCGCCGACGGGGGCGGTTTTGGCGGTGTCGACGGCGATAAATTTCAGGATTTGCGGCTTGGCGTATGTCCACGGTTTGTAGAATGCGCTTTGCGGCACTTCGGCCACCACGGCGGCGCTGGCGGGCAGCAGCGAGCGGGTGTGTTGGTACCAATTGTATTCGCTGTATATCTGAAAGCCGATCATGCCCAAGCCTGCGGCGGCGGGCACCAGCCATTTGGGCAGATTTTTGGCAAACAGGCGTATCAGCATCATGATGCCGGCGGCGCCGAGGCCGGCAGAAGCAGTGGCAAACAGTTCCCAAATCATGTATTTACTCCCCTGATATTGTTGCTTTTTAAAAAATTGGGCTTCCTATGCGGAGGAAGCCCAAGAATATTCGCTCGTTATATTGAGGAATTAATGGTCTACGGCTTTGCCGGCACCGCGCGGATAGCGCACGCTTTCCACCAAGTCTTGTACATCTTGCGGCGGCGGCGGGGTCATGCCGGATACAACGAAGGCGACGAGGAAGTTAATCATAGCACCCACCGCACCGAATGACAAAGGTGAGATGCCTAGCAGCCAGTTGGCTTCTACGTTTTCAAAGGTGTTGGTGCCGGGGATGAAAAACCAGCCCAAGTAGAGGAAAATGTAGACGCAGGTGGAAATCAAGCCTGCCAGCATACCGGCGGTGGCGCCTTTGTCGTTGACGCGTTTGGAGAAAATGCCCATCATCAGCGCCGGGAAAATCGAGGCGGCGGCAATACCGAAGGCCAAGGCGACAACTTGTGCGGCAAAGCCCGGCGGGTTGATGCCCAGCCATGTGGCCACAATAATGGCAACCGTCATTGATATGCGGGCGGCCATCAATTCGCCTTTTTCGGTGATGTCGGGCTTGAGCGTTTTCTTAATCAGGTCATGCGAAATGGCGGAGGAAATGGCCAGCAGCAAACCTGCGGCGGTGGACAATGCAGCCGCCAAACCACCCGCTGCAATCAAACCGATCACCCATGAAGGCAGGTTGGCGATTTCGGGGTTGGCCAATACCAGGATGTCGTTGTTGACGGCCAACTCGTTGCCTTGCCAGCCGCGCTCGGTGGCGGTGGCTTCAAAAGCGGTTGATTTGTCGTTGTAGTATTGGATTTTGCCGTCGCCGTTTTTGTCTTCAAATTTCAGCAGGCCGGTGTGTTCCCACGTTTCCATCCAGCCGGGGCGGGCGGCGTAGTCGATCGGTGCAGACTGCGTGCCTTGCGGATAGATGGTGTCGACCAGATTCATGCGTGCCATAGAGCCGACTGCCGGAGCGGTGGTGTAGAGCAGCGCGATGAAAACCAGCGCCCAGCCTGCAGAAGAGCGGGCGTCGGATACTTTGGGCACGGTGAAGAAACGGATAATCACGTGCGGCAGACCGGCGGTACCAATCATCAGCGACAGGGTAAACAGGAACATATTGAGCTTGTTGGGCACGTCGGCGGTGTAGGCGGTGAAGCCCAAATCGGTAATCAGTGCGTCAAGCTTTTGCAGCAGCGGCATGCCGGAAGCGGAATCGTTGCTGAACAAGCCCAGCGGCGGCAGCGGATTGCCGGTAAGGTGCAGCGAGATGAACACCGCCGGAATGGTGTAGGCAATAATTAGCACCACATATTGCGCCACCTGGGTGTAGGTGATGCCTTTCATGCCGCCCAATACCGCGTAAAACAACACCACAACCGCGGCGATAATCAGGCCGGTGGTGCTGCTCACTTCAAGGAAGCGCGAGAAGGCCACGCCTGCGCCGGTCATCTGGCCGATAACGTAAGTGGTAGAAGCCACAATCAAACAGGCCACGGCCACCAAGCGGGCGGTGCGGCTGTAGAAGCGGTCGCCGATGAAGTCGGGCACGGTGAATTTGCCGAACTTACGCAGATAGGGGGCGAGCAGCAAGGCCAGCAATACATAGCCGCCGGTCCAGCCCATCAGGTAGGCCGAAGCGCCGTAGCCGTTCATGGCCAAAATACCGGCCATCGAAATAAACGATGCCGCACTCATCCAGTCGGCCGCGGTGGCCATGCCGTTGAGCACCGGGTGCACGCCGCCGCCCGCCACGTAAAACTCTTTGGTCGAACCCGCGCGCGCCCAGATGGCGATGCCGAAATAAAGCGCAAACGACGCGCCCACGAAAATCAGGTTAATGACAAATTGGCTCATGATTTCACTCCTCGTCTACGCCGAACTGTTCATCGAGCTTATTCATTCTCCACGAATAGAAGAAAATAATCGCGATAAAGGTCAGAATCGAACCCTGTTGGGCAAACCAGAATCCTAAGTCGGTGCCCCCGATGCTGATGCCGGAGAGCGCCGGGCGCAAGACGATGCCGAAGCCGTAGGAGCACAAAGCCCAAACAACCAGACAGATGGCGATGATGCGCAGATTGGCTTTCCAATAGCCTGACGCATCGTGCTTATTGATAGTCATGTTCTTCTCCTCTTTTTCTTGAATGTTGTTGCCGCCGGATGCCTGAAGTGGGGGAAGAGCATTTAAAGAAGCCCGCAAATCCAGCAAACGGCAGTTGGTGAGTCCGTACGTTTCACCGGGCTGCCGACATTCCGCATGGTTTCGTAACGAATTGTTAACAGCCTGAGTCGAATATAACATAATCAAATCGGATTTCAACAAAATTGAATGAAAAATGGACGAAATGACCATTTTTATTTCTGATGGGGGTAATAAAATATGGTGATTCAATGTGTTATTCAAATGTGAATATTGTGAATTGCTTAAAATGAAAATTAATAAATAAATATTGAATGAGTTGGGGATAGTGAAAGATATGTGCGCAAAAGAAGCCTGTTGTGACAGATATTGCGCCGTATTGCGCTGCGGAGCGGCGTTGGGGCGCTCGGGCGAGTTCGATTAAAATGAAACCGAAACGGCATGATGGGGCAGGGGCGTGTGGCTGCAATCATGCTGTTTGGGTGAGGGCGGGAAAACGGTATTTTAGTAGGCTGCGGACAGCAAAAAAGCAGGTTTTGGCCTGCTTTCGGGGTGGGATGGGTGTGATTGGGTACGGCAAAAGGCTTCGGCAGGCTCAGCTGACGGCGTAATCTGCAACGGCAGGGCAAACCGAAATCAGTATTCAGACGGACTTGGCCGCGCCCGCTATTTCCGCTCCCGCGCCATCAGAGTCAGATACATCAATGCCACGTTTATCGAATCATTGAGCGCATCGTGGCGGGGCAGGTCGGGAATCTTCAGCTTGTTGACCATGGTGGCCATGCGCAGGTCGATGTAGGCATTGTGAATGGTTTTGTTCATTTCCTGCTGGTAGAAAATGCTCGATACGTCGATTTGGCGGTTGGGCAGCTTGATGCCGAGCATGGGCTTCAGAAATTTGTTGACCATCGCCACATCGTATTCCAGATAATAGCCCACCAGCGTGCGCCCGCCGATAAAGTTGAGAAACTGCCGTATCGCATCTTCCACGGGAACGCCGTCTGAAAGGTCTTTCGGGCGCAGGCCGTGAATGGTGACGTTGGCCGCTTCCATCATGCCCTCAGGCTTCACCAACACATAAAACGATTCGTTGGTGAGCACTTGGTTGCCGCGGATTTTCACCGCGCCGATGGAAATGATTTCCGCCTCTTTCACGTCTAAGCTGGTGGTTTCGCAGTCAAAGCTCACCAGCTCGTCGGGATGCGCTTCATAGAGGCAATCATATTCCGGCTCGAGCAGTTTTTTGCGTTCGCGGTTGCGGAAAAAGCGTTCAAACATCAGCTCACCCCCAGATGGAAATGGTGGCGCACCATATTTTTAAAGCGCTTCACCACTTGCAGCGCGTCTTTGAGCAAATCGCGCTCCAGCGTCGAGAGGCTCTGCATGTCGATTTGGTTGGGCTCGGCGGGCATCGGGCTGGCGAGCGCGGCAAAGCCTGCTTTCAGGCGCAAATCCATCAGATAGCCGAGCGCTTCGGCGGTGTCTTCGGCCAACTGTTTGTCGAGCACTTTGGCCTGCATCAGCTTTTGGATGCGGTCGAACGAATTGGTGTCTTCGATGCGCGCTTCCATCGCCAGCGCGCGGATGCCGTGCACCACCGGGAAAATGCCCATTTTTTTGATGTCCATTTTCTCGTTTTGCTCGCGCCGCAGCAATTGGGTGAAAAAGCCTTTGCTGTGGCCGTCAAACAATTCCACCGCGCGCGCAAACGCCATCAGCATGCCCGCATCGTTGCTGATGGTTTTTTGCAGATGGGCTTTCACTTCCGCCAGCAGCGCCTCATCGCCTGCCACCGCTTTGGCGTCGATGAAAATCGCCAGATTCATCATTGATTCGGGGCCGGGCGAATAACACCAATGGCTGACCATTTTTTTAAACTCGGGCAGCGTTTTGCGCCAATCGGCATTATTCACCATGATTTTGCCGGGGCAGGGCGGATAGCCGAGGCGCTCCAATGTGGCGGAAAATTGTTCGGCGGTGGTGCGCGCCAGTTCCAAATCCACATTGTCGCGCAGAATCAGCGCATTATCCTGATCGGTTTTCAAAATCTGCTCGCCGCGCCCTTCCGAGCCCATCACAATCAGGCAGGAATGCTCGTAAAGCTCGGGCGGCGCGAGCATGCGCCACACTTTTTCAAACAGGCTGCTGTTGAGCACCTGCATCAATTGCGCCAACTGCGGCGCGCGCACGCCGTTGTTGCGCAGAATCTGAATCGAATCGGTCATTTGCGCGGCGATGTCGACCAATTCGTCGATGCTTTGCGCGCGGTCGAGGCGCTGCGCCACCAAATGGGTGTGGTTGGAAAAATAGGCCAATACGTCAATCTGCTCCAGCGCGCCGACGGGCTCGCCGTTTTCGGTCACAATCACGCGCTGGATATTGAATTGGGTCATGCGCAAGAGCGCGTTGAACACGAAATCTTCAATGTCGACGGCAATCAGCTCAAACGGCGACCATTCGGAAACCGGCGCGGAAGTGGCCTCTCCGGCAATCACAATGTCGCGGAAGGCCGATTCGGTAAACAGCCCGACCTTGCCTTGATGGCGGATGAGCACGGTTTTGGTTTTGTGGCTTTTCATCGCCTGCGCCGCTTCGAGAATGCTGGCGCCACCCTCCAGCCACACCGTGTTGTGGCGGTAGGCATCGCGCACTTTGGCGGTGAAGAGGCTTTCAAATTCCTGCGCATTATGGTCGACCGAGTGGCTGGAAAGCTTCTCCGCCACGCTGGCATAGAAATAAGCCCCGAAGCGCGGATTGTCTTCCATCAGCTGCAACACCGTGGCTTTGGGAATGGTGTAGACCAGCGCTTCTTCCTCCACCACAAATTGATGATGGCTGCTGCCTTCCACCAGCGCCCGCGCTTCAAACGTATCGTGTTCGCGATACAGCGCCAATACATCGCCGTCGTCGCCCGCTTCTTTGACCAAGCCTTTGATGACCACATACAAATGCTCAATCGGCTGCTCTTCTTCGATGATGACTTCATTGTCTTTGAAAAAAGCGATGTTGACCGATTTTTGCAGCATCTCGCGCTGGCGGGCATTGAGAAAATCATACGGCGGATAATTGAAATCGAAACGTTCCATGCTCTATTTTCCAAGTTTTTGTAGTAATCAATCATACTGTAAAACGGCGCGGATACGCTGTAAATAGGGGCGTGCAGGAATCTTGTCGACAAAATAAAGATAACAGGATAATGAAAACGAATGCGGGATGCGAATCGTCAGGCCGTCTGAAAGCGTTTGCTGCTTTCAGACGGCCTTGGGTTTTAATGATGATGTGAATGGCGTGTTGTGGCGGCAAATGTGACTGAATAACCATTGCATTGCAATCGACCAAAAGCATAGATGGCTGAGTCTGAAATGTTTGCAAAAAAGATATTACCCGTCGCTCCTGCGCAGGCAGGAGCCTAGTGCAAAGCAACGGCTTTGCTTGTCTGCCATGTTGCTGAAAACAATCATTTTCACATAAAATCAAACAATTAAATACATTTGTTTGATTGCTGTTGCTTGACTGACAACTGAAGCTGCGCTTCAGACTGGGCTCCTGCCTGCGCAGGAGCGACGAAAGGGTGTTTACAAAGCCCCCAACTGTCGAAGCCTTTTGGGTGGGTAGGAAAATTGAGGTTTTGACAGGCTCAGCTACTTTATAGGGCATTAAGGTAGGGCATTAAGGCCGTCTGAAAGCTGCAAACGCTTTCAGACGGCCTCGATTTCCAGTAAACACAGTATTTAACGCTATTCGGCAATCACCGCCGTCGCACTGCCCACCCCCGCATCAAGCGATTCCACCATTGCGGTGTAGCCGTCGCCTTGTTGCGGGGTAGCGATGTTGAAATTGCGGCCGCGCCCGTTTGGCCACAGGGCGTAGCCGCGCACCAGCGTTTGCCCTTGGTAGCTGCCTTGAAAGGCTTCGACGTAGATTTTCAGCGTTTGGCTGCTTTGGCTGCGGTTGGCGGGCACAAACTGCCGCTGCGGGTGAAGGCGGTTGAGTTTGTTGCTGAAGCTGGCGGCCAAAGCGTTGTCGAGTGCGCCTGCCCACAAGTGGTTGCGGGCGAAGTTGAGGTGGTGGGCATCGGTTTGATAAACGAGGCCGCCGTTGCTCAGCGGCTCGGCCAGTATCACGCGCACAGCGGTTTCTTGGCCGCGCTGCTCGGGCAGGCTGTATTGGCTGTCGGGCAGGGTGAAATATTGTGTGGCTTGCGGGGTGCTGCAGGCGGTGAGGGCGGCGGCGGTGCAGGCAATCAATAAACGGCGCATCAGCGGCTTCCTTTCGGGGTTGGGTCTTGCACGTTGCTGTTGAAAATCAGCGCGTTGGGTTTCTCTTTCAGCGTGTTGATCACAGGCTGGGCGTCTTTGAGGGTTTTATCAAGGCTTTGCAGCGTGGCTTGGATGTCGCCATACAGCGGCGATTGCGGCGACACGCCTGCCAGCGTTTGGCGCAGCTCGCTCAGGGTTTTGTTCAGCTCTTGCGGGATGTTTTGCGTTTGCGGTTTGCCGATTAAGGCATTGGCCGAACGCAGCGTGGCTTGCAGCTCGCGCAATGAAGCGTTCATTTCGCCCACGGTCTGCTCCAGCGGCAGTTTGTTGAATTTGTCCAACAAATCGCCCAGCTGCGCCTGCAATTCATCGAGGCCGCCGCCTTTGCTGGCGATGACGGTGTGCCCGTTGTAGGCGGCGTAGGGCTTGAGTTTGCCGTTGCTGCCGGGCTGTTCGGCCAATTCAATCATTTTGCTGCCCAATACCAGATTGTTGCTGGCAAGGGTGGCGGTGAGGCCGCGGTTTAAGGCCGTCTGAAACTGCTGCTGCCAATGCTCGCGGCTTTGCGCTTGGGCGTTGATTTCCATGCGGGCAGGCTCGATGCGGATGCGCACGGGTATCCAGCCGTTTTGCAGCAGCTTGAGGCTGTCGTTGGCGGCAAAATAGGGCACTTCGGCCACAGCGCCGATGTTGATGCCTTTGTATTCCACCGGCGCACCGACGCCGAGGCCGCGCACGCTGTTTTTGAAGAAGGCAACGTAATAGAGCGCGCGTGCGCCGGGCAGGTTGTCGATTTCGCTGCGGTTGTTGTAAAGCTCGAAGGTGTCTTCGTTAGCGGCGGCTTGGCCTTTGTCGCCACCGGAAGGCGTGCCGAAGGCGATGGCGCCGGAGAGCAGCGCGGGTAGCGGGGCGCTGTCGAGCTGGATGCCGCTGCCGGTGGTTTCGATGCTGATGCCGCTTTCGAGCCAGAACAGGCTGTGTTCGCCGACCAATTTATCGTTGGGGCTTTGGATGAAAACGGTGTATTCGACGGTTTCGTTTTTGGGGTTGAAACGGGCGCTTTCCACTTGGCCGACGGTGAAGCTCTCATACAAAACCGGGCTGCCGACGCCGAGCATTTTGCTGTTTTTGCCGCGGAGGTTCAGGCGCAGACCGCTTTGGCCGATGGCGGCAATCGGCGGCATATCGAGCACGGTGAAGGTGTCTTCGCTCTCTTCGCTGCTGCCGGGGGTGAAGGCGATAAAAGAGCCGGAAACCAGCGTGTTGAGACCGGTGACGCCGCTTTGGTCGATGCGCGGTTTCACCACCCAAAACTGGGTGTCTTTGCGCATCAGGTCGCGCGCATCGGCGCTGAGACGCGCGCTTACTTCCACGCCTTTGCGGTCGTCGCGCAGGCGGATGGCGGTAACGCGGCCGACATCGACGCTCAACACTTTAATCACGGTGTTGTTGACTTCGATGCCGTCGGCGCTTTCCATCAGCAGCGTGATTTCGGGGCCGGTGTTGCGGATGTTCTGCATCAGCAGCCAGCCGCCGGCAATCAGCGCAATCAGCGGAATCAGCCACACCACCGAGGCAAATACATTGGTTTTCTGCACACGGGCGGGCACGGGGCGTTCGGCAGGCTTGGTTTCTTTACTCATATTCAGGCTTTATTTCGGGCTTTACGGCAGGGTTTTCAGACGGCCTCTCCGATGCGCGCGCTTGATCCCACAGCAGGCGCGAATCGAAAAAATAGGCGGAAAGCATGGTGAGCAGCACCACCGAGCAAAAATACAGCGAAGCGGGGCCGGGCGTCACCCGCGCCAGCGGCGTATGGAAGGCGCTCATCAAAATAATAATCACAAAAATATCAATCATCGACCAACGCCCCACCGAATCGGTGATGCGGTAGAGGCGCGACAGCGTGTGTGCGCTCAGCGGCGGCCGCCAGCGGGTGCAGGCCAGCAAGAAACCCATCGAAGCGATTTTCAGCGTCGGCACCAAAATGCTGGCGCTGAAAATAATCGCCGCAATCAGCTTGTCGCCGTCGCGCCACATATACACGATGCCGTTCAAAATGGTGCTGATTTCGGTGTTGAGCGGGTTGGACGAAATCATAATCGGCAGCAGATTGGCCGGAATATACAATACCGCAGCCGCCAGCAGAAAAGCCAGCGAAATGCCCACGCTGTTGGGGCGGCGGCGGAATAAGGTCGAGCCGCACACGCCACAGGTATGCTCCGTTTTGTCGCGGAAATACAGGCAGCGGCTGCAGCAGATTTTATCGGCAGAGGCCGTCTGAACCGCATTGTGGCCGCGGATACGGTGGATTTTGTAATACACCCAATGCTGCGGAATCGACACCGAGGTGCGGATCAGCATCACCGCCAAACCGAACATCAAATAAAACGCCGCGCCGAATTCCACCGCCGCCACCGCCGCCAGCTTGATATACGCCACCAGCGTCGACACAAAAAACACATCCACCATAATCCAATGCCGCAGCCGCGCTAGCGTGCGCGTGGCGTAAAACAGGCCGGGGTAAATTTGATTGCGCAGCAGCGCCGTATAAACATACAAGCACAACAGCAAAAACAGCAGCGGCGTGCCGAAAGTGAGCACAAACATCACCTCGGCCAAGAAACCGAAATCCTGCAAAATCAGCGTTTTCAGCATCGACGGCAGCGACAAAATCGAAGTCACGCTGCCCAGCTCCACCGTGACAAACATCATGCTGTACACGCAAACCATCAGAATCAGCGCGGTCGATGCATAAGCCAGCGGCGCCACATACGGATTTTTTTCCACCTCCACCAATTCATAGCCGCAATTGGCGCAATGCGCTTCCTGCCCCTGACGCAGGCGCGGCAAATCCACCCGCTGCCCGCATTCGGGGCAGTCGAGCGTGTGCGGCGGCAGCGTGGCATCGGGGCGGAACAATTGGTAGCGCCACCAGCGGCGGTAGCCGTTTACAGGCTTGTGGATAAAAGGCGGCATAAGGGTTCAGACGGCCTGAGTATTTGAATCTGCTGTGGAAACGGCATTATAACGGAAAACCGGGTGAGATAAATGTAAAGGCCGTCTGAAAGCGTTCAGACGGCCTTTAGTGCCATTTGGTGCGGGTTTGAAGCAGGCGGCGGGCTTGGTTTTGGCGCGAAGGCACTGCGTAATTTCATAATTACTTTTAGCTATTGATAATCATAATCATAAATTTTAGTATCGTTATCTGCGATTACAACGTATTACAAGGGAATGAAAATGGAAAAACAGCACTTCAAACTGAAAATATTGGTGGTCATGATCGGAAGCGCCATCGCTCAGGCAGCTTGGGCGGCAGACACCCCGGAAACACAAACGCCGCAGAGTGAAGCGACACTCAACAGCATTGAAGTCACAGCCAAACGTCTTAGCAGCGACCAAAAAGGCGAAGCCGCCGTGTTTAGCAAAAACGTGTCCAATGTTTACGCGGGCAGGGAATATCTGGAGCGCTACCGCGTAGATTCGGCGGGTGACATCCTCAAAGGGCTCAACGGCGTTTACAACATGAACACCCGCACCGCCGGCGGCGCCATCACGCCCAATATCCGCGGCGTGAGCGGCAAAGGGCGGATTCCCGTCACCATCGACGGCACCGAGCAAACGGTAGACGTGTGGCTCAACAACTACGGCGTCGGCGACCGCAATTATGTCGACCCCGCGCTGTTTCGCAGCATTGCGGTAGAAAAAAGCCCGGCGCTGACGCGGGGCATGAAATCCGGCGTCGGCGGCGCGATTGCCATCCGCACCATCGAGCCGGAAGACATTATTCCCGAAGGCAAAAAATGGGGCGTGGAAATCAAAAGCGAATTTTCCAACAACACCACCAAACCGAAAAACGAATTGGGCAAATATCTGGGGCATCCCGATTACCGCACCCTGCCGGGCGGCGCTACCGCCGATGGTGCAGGCGGCGGCATGGATCCGTTTACCGGCGGTTGGAGCCCTTACGCTCTGGTGCTTGATGGCGCAACACCGCCGAAAAACAAAAGCAGCAGCGACAATTTCAAATTCAGCGGCGATAAATCGGTGATGGTGTCGGCAGCGTTTAAAACCGACCTTACCGACGGCCTTGCCGCCTACAGCTACCGCAGCAAAGGCAATTATTTTGCCGGCAAACGCGGCGCTGAAGGCTACCTGAACAACCCGATTTACGATAACGATTGCGCGCTTGACGGCAGCAACGCCGCCACCTGCAAAAGCTCGGGTTCGTTTATCCCCAATATGGCTAAAATCTACAAACCCGGCGACGAAGTATTCAACAGCAACACCGAAACCAAAACCCTGCTGCTGAAAAACAACTGGTATCTGCCCGACAACCAGAAAATCAGTTTGCAATACATGCGCAACGACATCACCTTTGGCGAAATCAATCCCTTTCAGACGGCCTGGGAGCTGAATTTCGACGAGGCCAACCAACAGTTTCCCAAAGAGCCGCCGCGCCAAGTGCCCGGCATCGCCTCCCATATCAAGAGCGACACCTACAAGCTCGGCTATGAATACAAGCCGCAAGACAATCCGTGGCTGGATGTGCAGGCCAATATCTGGCGTACCCGCACCAGAAGCACACGCCACCAAAGCGGCGGCATGTCGCTGGCCGCCAATCTGCAAGATCCGCTTTACGATGCCTGGCGCTGGTGTAATGTGCGCGGCCGAGTGTCGCCCTCGATGGATTGGGCCAACTCTTGCGATGACGTGCGCGCCGGCTACGGCTTCACGCCCGATACCACGGAGGAAGAAATCATTGCACAATCTTGGCTGAACAGCGACCCTGACCTGAAAAAACAGCTTGCGGTGATTTCCGGCGCCGAACAAAACACCCTCGTTACCCGCACCGGTGCCGATATCAGCAACCGCATCAAATTGCGCGACAACCTCAGCATGACTGTGGGCGCCGATGTTCAATATGAAAAGCTCGACGAAAACACCACCATCATCAATTCGCAAGATATGTTCAATATGTACGGCATGGTTACCGGGCTGGCGGCCATGGCAGGCCCGCGCAGCGGCAAACGGCGCGAATGGGGCGCCAACCTCAGCTTCGACTGGCAGCCCACCGACCGCTTGAACATTCAGGCCGGATTGCGTTACCACCGCTTCCGCGCCAGCGATGAATCTTTGGCACGCGAACGCGCCAACCGCAATCCACGTTATGCAGCGGGCGGCGGGGCGGATAGTTATATCGTAGGCATGATGTTGCCTTATGCTCAATTGATTGAAAATCCGGAGGAATTGGCAGATACAAGAGAATTACTTAGATTGCAAGCTGCTTGGACAGCAACAGGTAATCAGGTGCCCTCACCTGAGAATGAGGAATATTCTAACGCAGAGATTGCTTATAAAAGCAAATACGGCGATTACAGTACCTTTAGAATGTTATATGGCGTGGATAAAAACGGTAAAGTGGCAGGCCTCCTTGGGATCAATTCTTTATCCGACGCGGTGCTCTATAGAACACATGATCAATATATTCCTTTTGTTAATGGAAAGCCTGCATCCGGTGCAGTAGTCATCTCGCCTGAAATGTATAACGAAAAGATAAGTAACCCACAAGGTCAGCAAGGTGATTATTATAAATATATGATTGGGCCATTGCTCCAGCCCATCTCTGACAGCGATTACACTCATGAAAAAAATAACGGTCAGCCAATAGACTACGTGAGGAGTACAGAGAGTCCATTTGAATCAGTCCCTTATTATGTTACCAAGCCGATTACTGAAGAAGAAAAATGGCAAAAACCGCAGGATTTGCGCGGTTCCGCTTGGGCACCGATGCTGGCGGTCAGCTATGATTTGACTGATAACAGCCGCATCTTTGCCCGCTATGCGCAGATGACGCGCTTCCCCAGTCTTTATGAAGTAACCGCCACCAGTATGAGCGGCGGCTTGATTGACAGTGCCGTCACTCCCGAATTCAATCTGAAACCCGAGCGTAGCCGCAGCTACGAGCTGGGCTATGCTTTCAATTTCACTCCCTATTGGCAGCGGCTGCGCTTTGGTGATGTGCGCCTGACTTGGTTTAACAACAGCATTAAAAATGTGCTCGACACCACCGACGACAAACGCATTATCCAATACGACAAAAAAATCACCCGCGGGCTGGAGCTGCAAAGCCGTATCGATACCGGCAGGTATTTTGCCTCATTCGGCGCCACCTACCGCCTGAAACAGGTTACCTGCGACCGTGATTTGGCCTTCAGCTATGATTTGTATATGCGACGCGTGCCCGAATGTATTGAAGGCGGCTTCGGCGCCACCCGCTTTTATCAGGCATTGCAACCGAAATATTCGCTCAATCTCGATGTCGGCACCCGCCTGCTGGGCGAGCGGCTGGAGCTGGGCATGCGCGGCATTTACCACAGCGGCGTTGAAACCAAACAATACGACCGCTTGATTGCGCAGGGCATGGGCGATGTTTTCACCACCACCGGCAAACCTTACCACTGGCGGCCGGTATTTCTGACCGATGTATACGGACGCTACAATTTCAACAAAAACCTGAGCATGAATTTCGGCGTTACCAACCTGACCAACCGCTACTATCTCGACCCGATGTCGAATGTGCCGACACCGGGACCGGGGCGCACGGTTACGCTGGGGATTAAAGGCAAGTTTTAAGTAGCAGGGTAAAGCCTGCTTCAATAACAAGAAAACAACAACACAAACCGCCGCCTTTGCTTTCAGACGGCCTGAGCGATTCGGGCAGGCCGTCTGAAAGCAAACGGTTTTGCCGGTTTTCTGCTGTAAAACCGGATGCTGTACTTTTTAATGCAGTCTTTTTTAGGAGATATATCATGACAGTAAATAAAACCTTATTGGCGGCGCTGATGCTGGGCGCATTCGGTATGGCGGGAGCAGCCTCTATTGAGGGAGGTGCGACACCTAACCAAGCCAATGTCAAACCGGGCGCATCCAGCCCGCTGCCTTTTGGCCCGAACAAACCGGGCTTGTCGATTAACGGCTCCAATTCCATCAATTTGGAAAACGGCCCGATTAAATATATCCGCCAGAAACACAGCAATACCGCGATTAACGGCAGCAATGTCAATGCCAATGTAAACGGCAACAGCAATCCGAAATATCTGGAGCTAAAAGATGTGAATCCGGTGATTGGTTTCTTTACCAATCCGACTTTGGGTCAGATTTGGTATGAAAACCGCGCCCACGGCACCGAAGTTTACAGCGTGCGCCAGATTGCTGACCCGAAAATTCCGGCTGCGCCGAAATTCGGCGGCTTGGTGATGGCCAAGGTGACCGGCCTGCCTGCCGATACTTCGGTGTATTTCGGAGAATGGGCGCCGCGTGCGGGCAATCCCAGCACCGGCTCCAGCACCGATTTGAATATGGCCAGCAGCGAGCGCACGGTGTGGTATGTGGGTGAAAACCCCACCGGCAATACGCAGGGTTTGGCGACGGCCACTTATGATGTGGTGGGTGTGAACAAGCATACGCCGGGGCAGAATGATTTCTATACCGGCGCCGTTACCGCCACATTTGGCACAAATACTGGTGGCACGATGAGCGGCGGCATCAGTCGCGGTGGCGATACCTTGAGCTTTAATAATGCCAAGATTGACAATACGGCAGGTACTTTTTCTGATAATCAAGGCATGAGCGGCCGCTTCTACGGCAGCGGCGCAGCAGCGATGGCCGGTATTGCCACGCGCGGTACAACTGCAGTTGGTGACGACATCGCTTTCGGCGGTAAAAAGCGCTAAGGCCGTCTGAAAGAGCGGCTGTTTCATCAGCCATTCGATAAACGCAGGGCAAATCCGCAGTGGCAGGCGGGTTGCCCTGCCTCTTGCCAAACAGGGAGCCATGATGCGTTTGAAAACAATCTGGCTGGCGGTGTGTTTGTTTGCCGCAGCGGCTTATGCCGATGAAGACGATACGCGCCTGCTGCTCGATCATGCGGAGCGGCAAACGCAGCAATACCGCGACAGCAGTTGGCTGACGCAAGAGCGCGCGGCAGACGACAGCCACATCACCATCAACGGCCAAGTTTATGCGGTGGAAGATACGGAAGAAGCGCTGGAGCGGGCGCTGTTTTATGCATTGAACTTGCGCCAATGGGACAAAGTGGCGCAGTTTTCAGCGCGTTACCGCAGGCTGCCCGAACACAAACAACATGTGGCCTTGATGGCCGAAGGCTTGCTGGCGCGCGAGCGGGGCGATATTGCGGCGGCGTTGGCGAAGATGCAGGCCGCGCATGCCGCCGCGCCGGAAGACGTGCGCATCCGTTTGGAGCTGGCGCGGCTGTATACGGAAGACAATCAAAATAAAGAAGCGGCTGCGGCTTTTGAAAATGTGTTGGCGGCAGAGATGCCGTCTGAAACCCGCGCTGTGGTGCAGGGCTATTTAAACAATATCCGCGCCCGCAGCGATTGGCACGGCAATATCGGCGTGGGCTGGGGCTACAACAGCAATATCAATCAGGCCAACGGCTTGCGCCAATGCGTGGGCATGTTTGAAGGGGAATGTTTGATGTATCGGACGCTTCCCGAAGCGCAAGGCTCTTCTTTTGTGCAGTATAGCGCGGTATTGAGCAAGAAAACGCCTGTGCGCGGCCACCATAATCTGCTGGTGCGCCCGCTGGTATACGGCACGCAATACACGCGCGAGGCAGGTGAATCGGGCGGCGGGGATTACAGCGAGCGCACCGCCGCGCTATACGGCGGCTACAACTACACCGATGCCGACGATGATTTCAGCCTGCTGCCGTATGTCGAGCATTATGCGCGCGGCGGCGACACGCATTACCGCGCGGCGGGGCTGGAAGCAACATGGGCGCGGCGGCTGAACGGGAAATGGTCGCTCAATGCCCGCGCCGAGGGCAAACGCTTTCATTATGCGGATGCGCAGAAGCGCTATTTCGATGATTTCAGCCAATATGGTGCAGGCGTGGGCATTGCGTATGACTGGTCGCCGCAGGCGGGCGTGTTTGCCAATCTGGATGCGGTGCGCAAAAAATATCCGCACGCGATTTCAAGCAGCAAGGAATATGTGGTGCGGCTGGGCGCGTATAAGCTTTTCCGGCAGGATTTCTACGCTCATGCCATGCTGCTCTACCGCCACAGCCGCCATGATGCAGCCAGCCATCTGGCCGGCGGAGAGCGGCGGCACGACCGGCAAACGGTGTGGTTGGCGGCATTGGGTGCGCCGAAATGGCAGTTTAAACGGATTTATCCTGAATTGAGATTGAAACATACACGAAATATAGCTAATTCTGATTATTATCGTTATCGTTTGTATGAAGTATCATTGGGCTTGAAATATCGGTTTTAACCGACTGCCGGTAGAGCCTCAGGCCGTCTGAACGATAATCTTGTATAACAGGGAGACCCTACGCATGGATGCTTATCCGTTTGCGCTGATTGTGCATATTTTTGCTGCTGTGATGTTTGTGGGCACGGTGTTTTTTGAAGTGTTGATTTTGGAGGGCGTGCGCAAGAAAGTGTCGCCCCGTTTTATGGAGGCGCTGGAGGGCGCAATCGGGCGGCAGGCGCGTAAGATTATGCCGTTTGTGATGCTGTTTCTGTTTGGCAGCGGCATCACTATGGTGTGGTTGCGCTATCAGGAATTTTTTCTGCACCCGCTGACCTACAGCTTCGGCCTGCTGCTGGATATCAAGATTACGTTGGCGGTGGTGGTGTTGTGCCACTTTCTCACCGCCATGTTTTTAATCAGCACCGGCAGAATGAAAAGCATTTATTTCAAACGCATCCATTTGAGCGTGTTTGTGCATGTGGTGCTGATTGTGTTGCTGGCCAAAGCCATGTTTTTCTGGACGTGGTAACGATGCCGCAATGGTTTTCAGACGGCCTGACATTAAAAGCACGCGGCTTCCGCAGCTTGTCGGCCAAATTATTGTCGGCGATTTTCATTTGGGCGGTTTGCTTGTTAGGATTTATCGGCTTTACCGTGCTGATGACGTGGCGTTTGGAAGAAGGCGGCGTAGCGATTAATGAAGCAGGCCGTCTGAACAACAAAATTTACCGGCTGGCCGCATCGGCGGGGCTGGCCGAGGCCGATGCGGCCGGGCAGGTGGCGGCCGTCCGTCAGGCGCTGGCGGCTTTGGCAGCGCACCGCCAACGCGGCCATGCAGACGCGGCCATGCAGCTTATCCGCCGTGAAACCGATGCGTTTACCGCCGCAGCGGAGCAGACGGCAGCCGGGGCGGCGCCTGCGTTGCCGCTGATTGCCCAAGCCGATGCGCTGCAACAGCGCATTGATGAATATGCGCAGATGCTCGAACATGAAAACACCCGCAATATCGGCCTGTTGCGGCTGGTGCGCATCGCGTTGGCGGCGCTGATTCTGGGCTCGGCGCTGGCTTGCTTTGTGATGCTGCGGCAAACGGTGTTGCGGCCATTGGCTGTGTTATACGGCGCCATCGGGCGGATTACCCGCGGCAATCTGGATACGCGCCTGCGCCTGCAATCGAGAGACGAATTCGAAGCGGTTTCAGACGGCTTTAACCAAATGGCGGCCAATTTGCAGGATATGTATGCCCATCTCGAAGACAAAGTGGCGCAGAAAACCGCCGAGCTTTCGCGCCAAAACTATGAATGGGAAACGCTCTACCACATCACTTCCTATCTGCACACGCACGATTTCGGCGAAGAAGTGCAGCAGGATTTTCTGGCGCGGATGCTGACGCTGGCCGATTTGCGGGCAGGCGCTTTGTTTTGGCGGGCGGGGCGGCATTTTTATCAGGGCGCGGCGCAGCAGTTTGATGAAGCCAAAAGCGCCGCGCTGCTGCAATGGTTGGCCGGGCAGGATGGCGGCGATGGGCGCAACGGCGCGGATTATGCCGATTTGACGGCGGGCGGCCATGCTTTCCGCGTGGCGCTGTTTCCCGTGCGCTCGCTCGGCGGCTTGCGCGGCATCATGGCGCTGCAAACCAACGGCCGCGAGCCTGCGCCTGCCGATGAGCGCTTAATCGGTTTGCTGTGTACGCAATTGGGCATTGCACAGGAGAATGCCGATTTGGTGGAATTGAAGCGCCAGCATGCGGTGTTGGAAGAGCGCAATCTGATGGCGCAGGGGCTGCACGACAGCCTGGCGCAATCGTTGTCGTTTCTGAATATGCGCTTCCAGATGCTGCGCAAACACAAAAAGCTGCAAGATGACCCGCATGTGCAGGAAAATATCGCCATGATTCAGGAAGGCGTGGAATATTGCTATGAAGACGTGCGCGAGCTGCTGGAAAACTTCCGTACCAAACCCGTGCAGGGTCTGTTTGCCGAAACGGTGGCATCGGTGGCGGCGCGCTATCGCAAACAGATGGGGATTGCGCTGAATCTGTATATCGTGAGCGGGGAATTGCACCTCGGCGGCGAGCAGCAGCTGCAAGTGTTGTTTATTTTGCAGGAAGCGTTGTCGAATATCCGCAAGCACGCTGCCGCGCATACGGTGGAAGTGGTGTTGGACGACAGCGGCGATTTCAGCATGAGCGTCAGCGATGACGGCTGCGGTTTCGATACCGCCAACGCCGCCCATCAAGGCCACATCGGTTTGGCCGTCATGCATGAGCGCGCAGAAAAAATCCACGCCGATATCCGCATTGATTCCCGACCGGGGCAGGGCACGCGTGTGTTGTTGACGATTCCGGCAGACAAAAGGTAGGCAGCTATGGCGGCACCCATCCGCATTTTGTTGGTAGACGACCATCCCCTGTTTCGTAGAGGGTTACGTTTTTTATTGTCGCAAGAATACAGTTTCAATATTGTTGCCGAAGCGGGCGACGGACTGGAAGGGGTGAAGCTCGCCCGTTACCACCAGCCCGATATTGTGTTGCTGGATTTGGATATGCCGCTGATGAACGGCGTGGAAGCGCTCGCGCAAATGCTGGACAACCAACCCGGCCTGCCAGTGTTGATTCTGACCATTTCAGAGCATGCCGATAATCTGCAAAAATGCCTCAGCCTCGGCGCACGCGGCTATATTCTGAAAAACGCCGACACCGGCTTTTTGGTCGATGCCATTCATGCCGCGCTGGAAGGCCGCCGCACGGTGTCGGCAGAGATGACGGGCAAACGGCAGCAGAAAAGCGTGCGCCCGCAGCCCGAACAGCAGTTGCCCGAAGCGCTGACCATGCGTGAAAAAGAGGTGTTGCGCTATATTGCCGCAGGCATGAGCAATAAGCTTATCGCCGACAAAATGTCGGTATCGGAAAATACTGTGAAAGTGCATGTGCAGAATATCTTGCGCAAACTGCACCTCAACAGCCGGGTGCAGGCGGCAGTGTTTGCGGGCAAGATGGATTGGGAAGGGTGATTGCGGTTTGAGGCAGAATGAGCGTGGGAATCTGCTGATGCTTTTGCTTGCCTGCGCATGGATGTTTGCAAAGAGAAGGCCGTCTGAAAGCGGAAAAGGGCTTTCAGACGGCCTGAGGCCTTTGCAAAATACTTTTTATCCTGAAAATAGCCAATAAACCCGTCATTAGCTGCGCAAGTCCGCTACGCTACCCCGGCGCAGGCCGGAATCCATACTTCACGTAAAACTGTTTTAAAATCCAATTCCTGAATCTTGGCGGATGGATTCCGGCCTGCGCCGGGGTAGCGTAGCGGACTTGCGCAGCTAATGACGGTAGGTGGATTATTCAGGCGTTTCGAGCTGTCAGCAACACCTTATAGCGCCGCCAACACCGCATCACCCATTTCCGAGCAGGAAACCAATTGGCAGCCGTCCTCAAAAATATCGCCGGTGCGGAAGCCTTGTTCCAACACTTTCTGCACCGCCGCTTCGATTTGCTGCGCGCGCGCTTCATCGTTCAGGCTGTAACGTACCAGCATCGCCAGCGACAGAATGGTGGCCAGCGGGTTGGCTTTGTTTTGACCGGCGATGTCGGGCGCGGAGCCGTGCGACGGCTCGTATAAGCCTTTGCCGGTTTCATTCAGCGAAGCCGAGGGCAGCATGCCGATGGAGCCGGTGAGCATCGAGGCTTGGTCGCTCAAGATGTCGCCGAAAATATTACCGGTGGCAATCACATCAAACTGCTTGGGCGCGCGCACGAGCTGCATGGCGGCGTTGTCGACATACATATGGCTCAATTCGACATCGGGGTATTCCACGGCCACGTTGTTGAAAATTTCTTTCCACAATTCGGTGGTTTCCAATACGTTGGCTTTGTCTACAGAGCAAACCTTTTTATTGCGCTTTTGCGCGGCTTGGAAAGCGATGTGGGCGATGCGGCGGATTTCGCTTTCGCTGTATTTCATGGTGTTGAAGCCTTCGCGTTCGCCGTTTTCCAGCGTGCGGATGCCGCGCGGTTCGCCGAAATAAATATCGCCGGTGAGCTCGCGCACAATCAGGATATCCAATCCGGCCACCACTTCGGGTTTCAGCGTAGAAGCATTCGCCAATTCTTTATAGAGAATGGCGGGGCGCAGATTGGCAAACAGGTTCAAATCTTTGCGAATCGCCAACAGGCCGCGTTCGGGGCGCAAGGGGCGGTCGAGGTTGTCGTATTGCGGGCCGCCGACTGCGCCGAGCAACACGGCATCGGCGGCGCGGCACAGTGTTTGGGTGAATTCGGGATACGGTTGGCCGTATTCATCGTAGCCGGCGCCACCGAGCGGAGCGTATTGATAGCTGGCGTCGAGGCCGTTTTCAATCAGTTTGTCGAGCACGCGCACGGCTTGGGCGATGATCTCGGGGCCGATGCCGTCACCGGGCAGGATGGCGATTTGTTTGGTCATTTTATTTTCCTTGTTGGCGGTAAATTAATCGATTCGGTATTCGATGGTGCGGATTTTAAACACGGCTTTGCGGATTTCCGCTGCTTCGCCCACCAGCGGCGCATGGGCATCGGCGGGGAAGAATAGGGCGAATTCGCCGGGGGCGACGTCGAACCACACATCGGGCGTGTCGTCGAAAAATTCGATGTCGCGCTGCTCGTTATAGCCCAAGCCGTGTTTCAGACGGCCTCGGTCTATCCAACCGTAGCCTTCGCTGCCGCTTAACGGCACTTGAATATCAATGTGCTGAACGTGCGCTTCGGGTTTGGCGGTTTCGCGGCTGCGCATCGGTTCGCGGCCGATAAAGATGCGGATATTGGGATTGGCGCACGGCACTTGGCCGTCGGGCAGCTTGGCAAAATCCAGCGTTTGCAGCAGGCGCACGGCTTCGGGGAAGTCGGGGTGCAGCGCGGCGTAGCGTTCGGCGTTGGCGATGGTGTCGAGTATCATGGTGTGAAGTGGCGGCCGTCTGAAAGATGGGTCGGCTTGGATGAGCTGCGTGGATACGGCGGGAATGGTTTCAGGCCGTCTGAAAAGTGTTCAGACGGCCTTATTTCATCAAGCGTGAAACAGCCACGGCTGGGCGGCTTTGCGTTTTGCTTCAAAGGCTTTGATGTCGTCGGCGTGTTGCAGGGTGAGGCCGATTTCGTCGAGGCCGTTTAAGAGGCAGTGTTTGCGGTGTTCGGTGATGTCGAAGCTGAACGATTGGCCGCTCGGGGTGGTGACGGTTTGCTTTTCTAAGTCGATGTCGAGGGCGTAACCTTCGTTGGCTTCGGTTTCTTGAAACAGTTGTTCGACAACTTCTTCAGGCAACATGATGGGCAACAGGCCGTTTTTGTAGCAGTTGTTGAAGAAGATGTCGGCAAATGAGGGGGCGATGACGGCGCGGAAGCCGTAATCATCGAGCGCCCACGGGGCGTGTTCGCGTGAGGAGCCGCAGCCGAAATTTTTACGCGTGAGCAACACTTGCGCGCCTTGATAACGCGGCTGGTTGAGCGAAAATTCGGGGTTGAGCGGTCGTTTGCTGTTGTCCATGCCGGGCTCGCCGTGGTCGAGGTAGCGCCATTCGTCGAAGGCGTTGGGGCCGAAACCGCTGCGTTGGATGGATTTTAAAAATTGTTTGGGGATGATGGCGTCGGTGTCGACATTGGCGCGGTCGAGCGGGGCGACCAGCGCGTTGATGCGGGTGAATGCTTTCATGGCTGTGTACTTTCGGTGAATCGGGTCGGCATAAAATGCCCCGACAGGCGGGGCATTTGTCGGATTACATTTTGGCTTTAACGTCTTCTGCGGCGTTGCTCACGGCGCCACCGGCGGCTTTAACGTCTTGGCCTGCACCGGAAATGGTGTTGCAGGCAGAGAGCAGACTCATGGTGGTCAATGCGATCAAAATCAGTTTTTTCATGAAGATATTCCTTTATAGAAACGAGCTGACGCGGATTAGTAGCTTTTAGCTGATTCGGCGCTGCCGCTGACTGCATTGCCGGCAGCTTTTACATCTTTGCCTACACCGGATACGGTATTGCAGGCAGAAAGCAGAGTCATGGCGGTTAAAGCGATCAATACAAATTTTTTCATGTTTAGCTCCTTGAGTTGAAAGTACAGCCGATGCAACATTTGCTGTATTTCTATAATAGCCACATTTTTTTCAAAATACAAATATATCTTAATCAATTGCTTGCCAAGGCCGTCTGAAAGAATTCTGGTGGCTTTGGCAGCAAGTTTACAGCGCGCGCACGTCGGTGAAATGGCCGGCCACGGCGGCGGCGGCGGCCATGGCGGGGCTGACCAGATGGGTGCGCCCGCCGTTGCCTTGGCGGCCTTCGAAGTTGCGGTTGGAGGTGGAGGCGCAGCGCTCTTGCGGCTCGAGGCGGTCGGCGTTCATGGCCAAACACATCGAGCAGCCGGGTTCGCGCCATTCAAAGCCTGCTGCGGTGAAGATTTTGTCGAGGCCTTCTTGCTCGGCCTGTTCTTTCACCAAGCCGGAGCCGGGCACGACCAATACGCGGTTGACGTTGGCGGCTTTGCTGCGGCCTTTGGCCACGGCGGCGGCTTCGCGCAAGTCTTCGATACGGCTGTTGGTGCAGGAGCCGATAAACACCACATCAACGGGGATTTCGTTTAAGGGCGTGTCGGCCTGCAAGCCCATGTATTGCAGGGCGCGTTCCATGCCGCTGCGTTTCACGGGGTCGGCTTCGTTGGCCGGGTTGGGCACGCGGCCGTTGATGTCGAGCACCATTTCGGGCGAAGTGCCCCAAGTGACTTGCGGCTCGATGTCGGCAGCGTCGAATTGGTAAACTTTGTCGAATTGCGCGCCTTCGTCGGAAACGAGGGTGCGCCAGTAGGCCACGGCTTTATCCCAATCTTCGCCTTTGGGCGCGAGCGGTTTGCCCTGCACATAATCAATGGTGGTTTGGTCGACCGCCACCAAGCCGGAGCGGGCGCCGCCTTCAATGGCCATGTTGCACAAGGTCATGCGGCCTTCCATGCTCAGGCTTTGGATGGCTTCGCCGCCGAATTCGATGGCATATCCGGTGCCGCCTGCGGTGCCGATTTGGCCGATGATGTATAAGGCCACGTCTTTGGCGGTGACGCCGGGTTTCAGACGGCCATTCACTTGAATCAGCATGGATTTGGATTTTTTGGCGGTGATGCACTGGGTGGCCATGGTGTGTTCGACTTCGGAGGTGCCGATGCCGTGTGCCAATGCGCCGAATGCGCCGTGGGTGGAGGTGTGCGAATCGCCGCAGACGACGGTCATGCCGGGCAGGGTGGCGCCTTGTTCGGGCCCCATCACATGTACGATGCCTTGGCCTTTGTCTTTAAACGGGAAATAGGCGAGCGCGCCGAAGGCTTTGATGTTGCTGTCGAGCGTGTCGACTTGCAGCTTGGAAATCGGGTCTTTAATGCCTTCGTCCCAATGGTCGGTGGGGGTGTTGTGGTCGGCGGTGGAAACAACGCTGTCGATGCGCCACAGCTTGCGGCCGGCCATTTTCAAGCCCTCAAAGGCTTGCGGGCTGGTGACTTCATGCACCAAATGGCGGTCGATATAAAGCAACACCGTGCCGTCTTCTTCTTCGCGGACGATGTGGCTGTTCCAAAGTTTGTCGTAAAGGGTTTGTGCGCTCATGGTTTTTGGCTTTGTCGGGTAGGGTTTTGTGATGCTGGGATATTAGACTTATCGGGCTGCAAATGCAACTATTTTGTCTAATTTTTTATTC
>CAYVIS010000004.1:0-3141 GCA_964451565.1 uncultured Neisseria sp. | reverse complement strand
CGCCTCCATATCATATAGCGTTTGATTTCATTCCTGAAAGTGGTGATTATCGTGGGACTGCCTGTTATTGCTGCCGGATATGCCCGGCAACTGCAAGATTTTGAAGCAAAAATCCTTGCTAACCAAACCAAAATTGAAGCCTGGTTCCGCCAGCAGTGGGGCGAGCACACGCCGCCGTTTTACGGCTCGGTCGATATCCGCAATGCGGGCTACAAAATGGCTTCTATCGACATGAACCTGTTTCCCGGCGGTTTCAATAATCTGAATCCCGATGTGGTGCCGTTGGCGGCGCTGGCGGTGCAAAGTGCGATGGAACGCGCCTGTCCGACTGCAAAATCGGTGTTGATTGTGCCGGAAAACCATACCCGCAATACGTTTTACCTGCAAAACGTGTATGCGCTGAGTAATATTTTGCGCACTGCCGGTTTTGAAGTGCGCCTCGGCAGCTTGAACCCGGAAATTACCGAGCCGACCGAATTTGAAACGGCGCTGGGCGACAAACTGCTGCTGGAGCCGCTGCTGCACACCCGCAGCCGCGTGCATCTGGCTGATGGTTTTTCACCTTGCGCGGTGTTGCTGAACAACGATTTGTCGGCCGGTGTGCCCGAGATGCTTACCGGTCTGACGCAAACGGTGGTTCCGCCCGTGCACGGCGGTTGGACCACCCGCCGCAAAACTGCGCATTTCGGTGCGTACAACCAAGTGGCGGCGGAATTTGCGGCCTTAATCGGCATCGACGAATGGCAGATTAACCCGTATTTCGAGAAAATCAGCGGCCTCGATTTTCAGGAGCGGGAAGGCGAAGATGCGTTGGCCGAAGCAGTGGAGCGTATGTTGGCGAAAATTCAGGCCAAATACGATGAAAAAGGCATCACCGACCAGCCGTTTGTGATTGTCAAAGCCGATGCGGGCACTTACGGCATGGGCGTGATGAGCGTGAAATCGGCGGATGAAGTGCGCGGCCTCAACCGCAAAAACCGCAACAAAATGGCCAAAGTGAAAGAAGGCTTGGAAGTGACCGAAGTCATCGTTCAGGAGGGGATTTACACCTACGAAACCCTGCACGGCGCGGTGTCGGAGCCGGTGGTGTATATGATCGACCGCTTTGTGGTCGGCGGCTTTTTCCGCGTGCACGAAGGCCGCGGCACCGATGAAAACCTGAATGCTTCGGGGATGCTGTTTGTGCCGCTGGAGCGCAATATTCCTGTGGCAGGTGAGGAAAGCGGCGATGAAGAACGCACCAAGCGCGTGTTTGAGCAATGGGACAGCCTCGGCGTGCCGCAAACCAGCGCCAACCACGATTGCGAAAGCAACCGCCTGTATGTGTATGGCGTGATGGCGCGTTTGTCGCTGCTGGCCGCATCGCTTGAGTTGGAACAGACCAAGCCGCAAGATTGATTTTTTTGATTGCGTTGTATCAACCCGAGGCCGTCTGAAATGCGTTCAGACGGCCTCGGGTTTATTTTGAACAATCAAGCATAAATTCAGCAGCCTGTTGTTGTGTTGATTGGTTGCGGGTGCGGGCGGATATGAAATCCGCTCCTATGGGAAATGGTTTGGTGTTTCAGACGGCCTTGCCTAGATGTAGGGTGCAATAAGGCATAGCCGCATTGCGCCGAATAGCGCGCGGTTGAGTTTTTTTGAAGCGCTGAATAACCGCTAACCAATCCTTAGTTAAACCCTGCGGCATTTTCAGGATACGCATACAAAGGCCGTCTGAACGCTTAGAATCATCAAGCGTTCAGACGGCCTTGTTGTTAGCGGGCAACCGGTTTAGTGGTTATGGCCGCAGGATTTTTTCATATCCAGCACCATACGGCCTTGGATTTTGCCGTCGTGCATTTCTTGGAAAATGTCGCCCACTTCGTCCAGCGCGCGGGTTTGCACCACCGGCACGACCACGCCGCGTGCGCCGAAATCGAAGGCTTCGGCCAAGTCTTGGCGGGTGCCGACCAGCGAGCCGACCACTTCGATGCCGTCCAAAACGGTGCGCGGAATCGACAAGTCCATGGTTTCCACCGGCAGGCCGACGGCGACAACGCGACCGCCTGCGCGCACGCAGTCGATGGCGCTGTTGAAAGCCTGTTTCGACACGGCGGTCACC
Organism: uncultured Neisseria sp.; assembly: GCA_964451565.1. Taxonomy (GTDB): domain Bacteria; phylum Pseudomonadota; class Gammaproteobacteria; order Burkholderiales; family Neisseriaceae; genus Neisseria. The sequence continues at coordinate 1,037 of CAYVIS010000004.1, read as the reverse complement.
ACGGCGGCATGTGCGCCGATGCCGGTGATTTCTTTGATGCGCTCGGCGGCATCTTCGTTGGCAGCGTTGATGGTTTCTTCCGCGCCCACTTTTTTCGCCAATTCGAGTTTGTCGTCGTTGATGTCGATGGCAATGACGCGCGCGTTGAACACTTTGGCGGCGTATTGCACGGCGAGGTTGCCCAAGCCGCCTGCGCCATACATGGCAATCCATTGTCCGGCGCGCACGCCGGAAACTTTGGTGGCTTTATAAGTGGTCACGCCCGCGCAGGTAATCGAGCTGGCTTGCGCCGGGTCGAGGCCTTCGGGCACTTTTACCGCATAATCGGCGCTGACCACGCAATATTCGGCCATGCCGCCGTCGACAGTGTAGCCGGCGTTTTTCACGGTGCGGCACAAGGTTTCGCGGCCGCTGTTGCAGTATTCGCAATGGCCGCAGCTTTGAAACAGCCAGGCGATGCTGACGCGGTCGCCTACTTTCAGGCTGGTCACGTCGTCGGCGATTTCTTTCACAATGCCGATGCCTTCATGGCCGAGGATGCGGCCTGGCTGCTCGCCGTAATCACCGGCGGCCACGTGCAAATCGGTATGGCAGACGCCGCAAAATTCCACTTCCACCAGCGCTTCGCCAGCGCCGATTTTGGGGATGTCTTTTTCAACCACTTCTACGCCTGTACAGGCTTGATTTACCACTGCTGCTTTCATATCACTACTCCTTGTTATTCATGGATGTTGAGAAATTGAAGCCGTGCAATTAAAAGTGTATTGCATTTCCAGTATAGCCATTTCAAGCACTTATGCCAATTGAAAATAGTAAAAGCAAAGGATGGCCTGAAAGATAAGCTTAATGTTATGGGATAACATATTTGGAAGCAGGCGGTTGATTTGGTGCGGCTTACGGCAAAATCCTGTCTGCGCGGTAAGATATTGCGAAATGGAAAAAGCCGGTCTGAAAAAATCAGACCGGCTGCCAATCGGAAATTCTGGTGGAGGCGGGGGGAATTGAACCCCCGTCCGAAAGCCCTCTACAAAGCGTTC
>CAYVIS010000003.1:0-30671 GCA_964451565.1 uncultured Neisseria sp. | reverse complement strand
GTTGCATTTAAATTCACTTTACTTAACCTTCGTATTAGGGTTAATCAAACAAACGACTTTTCTCGTTTGGTTAGACTTAGCCTGCAAACGGGTTAACGAAAGCGAACAGCAGGGCAATGGCCACACCAATCAGGAAGGCCGCGTCAATCAGACCGGCAATCAGGAACAATTTGGTTTGCAGCGGGCCGATCAGCTCGGGTTGGCGGGCTGAAGATTCCAGATACTTAGAACCGACCATGGCGATACCGATGGCGGCACCCAGGGCACCCAGAGCAACAATCAGACCACAAGCGATAGCAATTAAACCACCCATTTCAAAACTCCTTAAAATAAAAACAAAGGTTGAAGAACTTATTTAAAACAACAACTAAACAACTAAAAACAACTTAATGGTGATCATGCGCCTGGCCGATGTATACAAACGCCAGCGCCATGAAAATAAAGGCTTGCAGGGTAATAATCAGAATATGGAAAATCGCCCATGCCACACCTGCCAGAATATGCAGGATAAACAGAATCGGATCCAGCACACCGATGCTGCCGGAAGCCGCCCATGCACCGCCGAGCAGCGCAATCAGCAGAAATACCAGCTCACCCGCATACATATTGCCAAACAGCCGCATGCCGTGTGAAACGGTTTTCGACAGGAATTCGAGAATATTCATGATAAAGTTGAACGGCGCCAGCATCGGACCGAACGGCGCGCTGAACATTTCGTGCATCCAACCGCCCAAGCCTTTGATTTTCACGCTGTAATACAGGCAAATCAGCAATACGCCGACAGCCAATGCCAACGAAGTGTTCAAATCGGCGGTCGGCACCACGCGCAGAAGGGCGTGGCTGTCGCCGGTGGCGGCTTGGAAAGCCATCGGCAGCATATCTACCGGCAGCAAGTCCATCGCGTTCATCAGGAAAATCCACACAAACAGCGTCAAGCCCAAGGGCGCGACAAATTTGCGCGATTGCTCGTTATGGATGATGCTTTTGCACATATCGTCAACGAATTCAAACAGCAATTCTACCGCAGCCTGAAAACGGCCGGGTACACCGGCGGTGGCTTTTTTGGCGCCGCGCCAGAGGAAAAAACTGCCCAAAGCACCCAACACCACTGCAAAGAAAATGGCATCGAGGTTGATAAAGGAAAAATCGGCGATGTTTTTCAGGCCTTGGCCTTGGGTTACGTCCGACAGACTGGTCAAGCTCTGTAAGTGGTGCTTGATGTAGTCGGCAGCGCTCATTGCTTCACTTGCCATAATGTTGAACTCTCAAAAATGCTAAAAAAACCAAATGACTGACTGCCAGCAATCCCGCCAAAAACGGGATAAACACCAGCGATTCATGCCAGAAGACAAAAACCACCAGCATCAACACCAGCGACAGTGCTACTTTTAAGCCTTCTCCGAGCAAAAAGCCTTGAGCCGCCATCTGCGGGTAAGACTCGAAAAACCTTAAAAGCAATACCGCCACCGCTGAGGGCAGCAAATAACACAAGCCGCCCGCCACCGCCGACCAGAAACCGCCCGCACCGGCAAACAATGCGCTGATGGATGCGGTTGCGGTCAGCGCCGCCAACTGTAATAACAATATTTTTTTCATACAACATGCGGCTACAGGCAATATAAGCCGGGCTACTATAATAAAGAAGCTTTTACGCGTCAAGACAATTTGTTAACCTTTGTGAACCAAAATGCCGTTTCCACGTAATTTTATTGCTGCCGCCAGCCGCCTGATACGCCATCCGGATGAGGTGGCAGCACCTTCTTCCGACTGAGCATTTCACCTTGCCGCCCGCATACTTACACTCGGACTACATACTACTACATATTTTAAAAAATTAAACGGCAGATTATCTGCAGGCATACCTACATTCTGCCGCATTTTTAAAATTTCCAAATCTTTTATTCCAATTTTCAGGCCGTCTGAAAAATCCGGGGTTCAGACGGCCTGTGCGGCAGGCAGACTATGCCGTTTCACGGCCGTTATTCGTCTGCTCACGAATAATGCCTGACAAGGCCAACCGCCCTGCCCGATTCAATATTCGTTACGCACGCCCAGTTGGCTCAACAGCGCCTCCAACGTTTCGGGCGAATCGAAATGCAGCACGATTTTGCCTTTTTTGTGGTTGCTGGTTTGGATTTCCGCATTCACGCCCAGCTTTTCGGTGAGCGCATCGTTGAGGCGGCGGATATCGGGTGAAATGGTTTTGGCGGCAGGCTGCCTGCTTTGCTGTGCCATTTGGCTGCGCCGCTCCACTTCGCGCACCGACCAGCCGTTTTTCACCGCTTTTTGCGCCAAAGTCAGCTGCTCCACCACCGGCAGCGTGAGCAGCGCACGGGCATGGCCCATTTCCAAACGGCGCTGATAGAGCATATCCTGCACCGGCTCGGGCAAGCCCAGCAGGCGCAGGCTGTTGGAAATGGCGCTGCGGCTTTTGCCTACCGCTTTGGCGATGGTTTCGTGGGTGAGGCTGAATTCGTCGGCCAGACGCTTGAGGCCGCGCGCTTCTTCAATCGGATTGAGGTTTTCGCGTTGCAGGTTTTCAATCAAACCCATTGCCAGCGCCGCTTCGTCGTTGATGCTTTTCACCACCACCGGAATTTCGGTCAAACCGGCCAACTGGCTGGCGCGCCAGCGGCGCTCGCCCGCAATCAGCTCGTATTGCGACAGGCCGCGTTCGCGCACAATCACCGGCTGGATAACGCCCTGCGCTTTGATGGATTCGGCCAATTCCTGCAAGGCTTCGTCGTCCATCTGCACGCGCGGCTGGTAGCGGCCGGGCTGGATGTCGCCCACCGCCACGGTGGTGAGGCGGTCGCTGCCTTCGGCGGCGATGCTGTTGGAAATCAGGGAATCTAAGCCGCGACCTAAGCCGCCTTTCGGTTTTGCCATGTTTGTTCCTTTTCAGACGGCATATCATATCGGTTGCCGCTATTCTATCGAATAAAGCCCTGCCGATAAAGCTGCGCTTCGACGGCCCAATCCATTACAATAACGTTTTACTCAGGCCATCTGAAAACCATGCCCCATCCCCAACACATTTTCGACTGCATCATCATCGGCGCGGGCGCGGCCGGCATGATGTGCGCCGCACGCATCGGCCAAGCCGGCAAACGCGTGGCGCTGCTCGACCATGCCGCCAAAATCGGCGAGAAAATCCGCATTTCCGGCGGCGGCCGCTGCAATTTCACCAACCGCCATCTCGACGGCGGCGACGGCTCGCCTTATTTTGTGTCGCAGCAGCCGCGTTTCGTGCGCCATGCCCTGTCGCGCTACCACAGCGCCGATTTCACCGCCCTGCTCGAACGACACGGCGTGCCTTATCATGAAAAGCACAAAGGCCAACTTTTTTGCGACCGCAGCGCCCAAGACGTGATTGACGTGTTACAACGCGAATGCGCGGCAGGCAAGGTGGCATGGCACACCGAATGCGTGATTGAACGGGTTGACAGCGTTCAGACGGCCTCCGCATCAAATTTCACCCTCCACAGCAACCACGGCGTGTTCCAATGCCGCCACCTGATTGTCGCCACCGGTGGTTTGGCCATCCCCGCCATCGGCGCCACCCCGTTTGGCTACGAATTGGCCAAACAGTTCGGCCACAGCATCATCACCCCCGCCGCCGCGCTGGTGCCGCTGCGTTTTGAGCATTGGGCGCAACACGGCTACGATGCGCTTTCCGGCATCGCCTTGCCCGTGCGCATCCGCACCGGCAGCGGCAAACAAGCCATGCAGTTTGACGAAGATTTGCTGTTCCGCCACAAAGGCTTGAGCGGCCCCGCCATTTTGCAGATTTCCAGCTATTGGCAACCCGGCACGCCCATCCATATCGACCTCGCGCCCGACACCGATGTGGCCGCCGCGCTGTGTAACGGCAAACGCAGCCAAAAAATCCAGCTCAACACCGCGCTGAAACAGCTTTGCCCACACCTACCCGAACGGCTGCTCGACTGCTGGCTGACGCAACCCGAATTTGCCGCCGCAGCTACTCAAAAATGGGCCGATTTGCCCGATGCGCTGCTGCAACGTTTGGGACGCAGTCTCAACGACTGGACGCTGCTGCCCAGCGGCTCAGACGGCCACAAAAAAGCCGAAGCCACCCGTGGCGGCGTCAACGTGAAAGAAATCGACCCCAAAACCATGCAGAGCAAACTGATGCCCCAGCTTTACTTTATCGGCGAAGTGATGGACATCACCGGCTGGCTCGGCGGCTACAATTTCCAATGGGCGTGGTCGTCGGCGGTTTGTGCGGCGGCGGCAGTAAGCGCGCAGGGATAAATGCAGCAACACCGCATCGGTGCCCAACATCAAACCCTGTGGCTGAGCCGCCGGACTGAATGTTTATCCTGTTTCCCAATCATATAGTGGATTAGATTTGAATCAGTACAGCGTTGGCTCGCCTTGCCGTACTAGGTGTACTGTCTGCGGCTCCCCGCCTTGTCCTGATTCAAATCTAATCCACTATAAAAGGCCGTCTGAAAGCAATTTCCGCTTTCAGACGGCCTTTTGCACACCATCGGCTATCGCCCGCAAGTGCATCAAAACAGGCAGCCGCCCTATTCTGCACCCACCACCACGATATTCATTTCTTCCGGCTTCACACGGCGCTGCCAGGCGGATTTCACCTGCTCGGTGGTCAGCGCGGCGATGGCTTTCGGATAGGCCTCAAGATAATCGTCAGGCAGATTATAAAAACCGATTAAGTTCAGATAAGTCAGCAGCTTGGCGTTGCTGTCGAAGCGCAGCGGAAAGGCACCGATGATGTTGTCTTTGGCCTGTTGCAATTCGGCTTCGGTGGGGCCTTGCGCCACAAAATCGGCCAGCACTTTGCGGCTGGCGGCCAGCGCTGCCTGGGTGTTGGCTTTTTGGGTGGCAAAGCCGATGCCGAAAGGCCCCGCTTCGGTGGCAGGCTCGAGGCTGCTGCTGGCACCGTAGGTATAGCCGTGTTCGTCGCGCAGGGTTTTCATCAGGCGGCTGTCGAATCCGCCGCCGCCGAGAATGTAGTTACCCGCCACCAAGGCATAGTAATCGGGATCGTTGCGCTTGATGAGGGGCATGCCCAACACCACTTGCGCCTGCTCGCCGGCAAAGGGAATGTTTTGCTGCCACGGCGTATGCTCAGGCACTGCGGGAATGCGGCTGCTTTCGCTGCTTTGCGCAGGCAGGCCGTTGAGCGCTTTTTTCACCAATGCTTCGGTTTGGCGGCGGTTCAAATCGCCCACCACTGACACCACGGCATTGTTTTTCGCATAATGGCTGCGGTGAAACGCGCGGATGTCGTCCAACGTAACGGCGCGGATGCTCTCGGCGCTGGCACGCGCTTCGCTGCCGTAAGGATGGCCGGGGTAATTCAGCAGCGTGAGTGCGCGCCCGGCGATAAAGCCGGGGTCGGTTTCGCTTTGTTGCAAGGCGGTCACGCTCTGCTTTTGGCGGCGCGCAAATACGGCCGGATCGAAGCGCGGCTGCGTGAGCGATTGGTTGACCAAATCCACGGCGGCATTCAGATTTTTGGGCTTGCTGAGGCTGCGCATGCCGATGCCGGCACCTTCATCATTGCCGCTGCTGCCGATATTGGCGGCGATGTCGTTGGCGCGGGCATTGAAAGCTTCTTCATCGAGGCTGCGGGTGCCGTCGGTGAGCAGCGCGGCGGTAAAATCCGACACTTGCCCTTTGCCATCTGGATTAAACGCGCTGCCCGCGCCTTTAAAGCTGATGCGCATATCAACAATGGGGTTTTCATGCCGCTCCACCAGCAAAATCTGCGTGCCCTCAGGCGTTGTCCAACGCTGGATATCGACGGCGTGGGCAAACGGGGCGCTGCAAAGTGCGGCAATCAGAGGCAAAGTGCGGATACATAAACGCATGGTTTCAAGCTTTCGTTTGAGGCCGTCTGAAAAGGTTTGCAAAGCGTTCAGACGGCCTGTTGTCATTTATTGAAGATTATTGAACGGCGGCGGCGCCTTTTTCAGGATAAACCACCACCACGGTTTCGCGTGCGGGCACCAGCAGGCGGGCGGCGGCCTGCACATCGGCGGCACTTACCTGCTGCAGGCGACGGCGCAGTTCGGCTTCGTCTGTATAGCGGTAGCCGCGCGTTTCCAGACGCCCCATCAGCGAGGCGCGCGAAGTCATCGAATCGCGGGCGTAGATTTCGGCGGCGGCGGCACGGTTTTTCACGCGCGTCAGCTCTTCGCTGCTCACACCATTTTGGGCAATATCGGCGATTTCGGCACGGATATCGGCCAGCAAGCTGTTCACATCCACGCCTTCAGCAGGCATGGCGATGATGCCGAACAAAGGCATTTCACGGCTGATAATGTCGTAGCTCGCGCCCACATCCAGCGCCTGTTGCTTACCGCGCACCAGGCGGGCATCAAGGCGGCTGGAAGAATTGCCGCTCAACACGTCCGACAACACATCCAGCGCATACGGCATGCGGTCATTCACTTTTTCCAACTTGGGTACACGATAGGTAAGTGAGAGCAGCGGCTGGCGGGTCACCGCAGACGTGGTGCGGGCGTTCACCGGCACACGCTCGGCGGTTTCGTTCAAATTATTGCGCTGCGGCAGCGGTTTGGCCGGAATCGAGCCAAACAGATTTTTCACGGTTTGCATGGTTTTTTTCGCATCCACATCGCCCACAATCACCAATGTGGCATTATTGGGCGCATACCATTGACGGTACCATTGGCGCAAATCCTCGGCCTTCAGTGCGTGCAAATCATCCATATGGCCGATTACCGGCGCGCGCAGCGAAGGCACGCTGTAGCTGTTGAGCATCACATGTTCCCACAGCTTGCCCGAGGCGTTGTCTTCGGTGCGCTGGCGGCGCTCTTCGCGAATCACGTTCATTTCGTTATCAAAATCGCGGTCGCTGAAATTGAGGTTGACCATGCGGTCAGCCTCCATTTTCAACACTTCGGGCAGATTGGCGGCGGCCACATTTTCGAAATATACCGTTTCGTTGCGGTTGGTATAGGCATTAAACTGACCGCCCAGTGCCGCCACCCGCCGCGAAAATTCGCCCGCGGGCACGGCAGGCGTGCCCTTAAACATCATGTGCTCCAGCGCATGACTGAGGCCGGTTTTGCCCACCTGCTCATCCACGCTGCCCACCTTGTACCACAGCTGCGATACCGCCACCGGCGCGCGTTTGTCTTCTTTCACAATCACCTTCATGCCATTGGGCAGGGTTTGCGACAACGTTTGCGCCCACAAAGGGGCGGACACAGCCAACAACATCACCAAAACAGTGCGGCGCAACATAAGCATCCTTCAGAAATATAACTACAAACTTGCAAATGATAGCCCTTATCAACCAATTAAACAAGGCCGTCTGAAAGCAGGATAAGCGCATACTGCCGCAAAAATAAGCTACAATAGCCCCCATTCCGAATGCCCTTTGAAACACCCGAAAAGGAAAACCATGTTCAGCTTTTTCAAACGCAAGAAAAAACCGGAAACGCCCGAAACCCCCGCCGAACAGTCCGCAGCAGTTGAAACCGCTGCCGAAAGTGACGCTGCGCCCGAACAACCCGACAGCGAAACCGCTGCCGACCCAAAGCCCGCCGCCGCCGAGCCCGCCCCCATTGCCGACGCTATTTCTGAGCCTGAGCCGTTTGGCAATACTCTGAGCGCAGCCGAACAGCAAGCCGTGGCCGAAGATGCCGCCACCAACCCGATCAGCAGCCTGGTGGCCGATGTCGTCGGCGGCAACGAGCGCCTGCCCGAACAATTCGACCCCGCCGCACCGGTGGCCGAAATCCACACCGACAACCTGCCCGCCGAAGAAACGCCGTCTGAAACTGTCGAACTCAGCAGCCCGCAAGCCGCCGATGTGCTCAAACAGCCCGACAGCATCGCCACCGTGGCCGCCGCCGTACCCGCTGCCGCCGTGATACCGGAAGAGCCTGCCAAAGTCGGCTGGGCTTCACGCCTGAAACAAGGCCTCACCAAATCGCGCGACCAAATGGCCAAATCGCTGGCCGGCGTGTTCGGCGGCGGCCAAATCGACGAAGATTTGTATGAAGAACTCGAAACCGTGTTGATTACCAGCGACATGGGCATCGAAGCCACCGAATACCTGATGAAAGACGTGCGCAAACGCGTATCCCTCAAAGGCCTCAAAGACGGCCACGAGCTGCGCGGCGCCCTCAAAGACGCGATTTACGACCTCATCAAACCGCTCGAACAGCCGCTCACCATCCCCGACAACGGCGAGCCGTTTGTGATTATGCTCGCCGGCATCAACGGCGCCGGTAAAACCACCTCCATCGGCAAACTGGCCAAATACTTCCAATCGCAAGGCAAATCCGTGTTGCTGGCCGCAGGCGACACCTTCCGCGCCGCCGCCCGCGAGCAGCTGCAGGAATGGGGCACGCGCAACGGCGTCACCGTCATCTCGCAAGCCTCGGGCGATTCCGCCGCCGTCTGCTTCGATGCCGTCGAAGCCGCCAAAGCACGCGGCATCGACATCGTGCTCGCCGACACCGCCGGCCGCCTGCCCACCCAGCTGCACCTGATGGAAGAAATCAAAAAAGTAAAACGCGTGTTGCAGAAAGCCATGCCCGCCGCGCCGCACGAAATCATCGTCGTTCTCGATGCCAACATCGGCCAAAACGCCGTCAACCAAGTGGTCGCCTTCGACGACGCCCTCGGCCTCACCGGCCTGATTGTCACCAAACTCGACGGCACCGCCAAAGGCGGCGTACTCGCCGCCCTCGCCAGCAGCCGCCCGATTCCCGTGCGCTACATCGGCGTCGGCGAAAAAATCGACGACCTGCGCCCGTTTGACGCACGCGCATTTGTCGATGCGCTGTTGGATTGAATATAGGCCGTCTGAAAGCAGACAAACGCCGCCGTGGTTACGGCGGCGTTTTTTGTGAACCCCGACTTTCTGCCCATCACAACTCGCCCCAAACACAGATAACCGAACCCGTCGAAGCTTCTAACACCACAAACGCCCCGCCCCCCATCACCCCAGCCAACCAAACTTTTCAGACGGCCTGAAGCAAACCAAGGCCGTCTGAACGCGTATATGCTTTTCCGCCATATCGCTTACAAGCAAAAAGTCTAATGGCGGCGGCGATATGGCCTTATTTTCTGTTAAAATTCCGCTCTTTTATCTCAACATCATTAAAAATATGGCTTCCAACAAATCCACCATCGGCCTTGCCGCGCTCACGGCGCTGGTGATCAGCTCGATGATCGGCTCGGGCATTTTCAGCCTGCCGCAAAACATGGCCGCTGTGGCTGGCTCGCAAGCATTGCTTATCGGCTGGCTGATTACCGGCATCGGCATCATTTTCCTCGGCCTCTCGTTTGCCAGCCTCGCCAAGCTCAAACCGCATCTCGACGGCGGCATCTACACCTATGCCCGTGAAGGCTTCGGCGATTTGATGGGCTTTTTCTCCGCTTGGGGCTATTGGCTCTGCACCACCGTCGGCATTGTCGGCTATCTGGTGGTGGCGTTTGAAGCGGTGGGCACATTTATCGATACGCCCGATGCGGTGATTTTCGGCAAGGGCAACACCTTTGCCTCATTCGTGGGCGCTTCGGCGATTGCCTGGCTGGTGTATGCGCTGGTGGCACGCGGCATCAAGCAGGCGGCGGGGGTGAATCTGGTGGCCACATTTGTGAAAGTGTTCCCGCTGGTGTTGTTTATCGGCTTGGCGGCTTATTTTTTCAAATCCGACATCTTCATCGCCGACTGGACGGGCGCAAGCATCGCCGCCGACACGGGCGCCGACAACAGCATCATGAGCCAAGTGAAAAACACCATGCTGATTACGCTGTGGGTGTTTACCGGCATTGAAGGCGCGGCGGTGTTGTCGAAACACGCGCGCAACCGCTTGGACGTCGGCCGCGCCACCGTTATCGGCGTGGTAATTGCCCTGGTTTTGTATGTGGCGATTACCGTATTGGCGCAAGGCGTGTTGCCGCGCGCCGACATCGCCGCCATGAGCAACCCCTCGATGGCAGGCGTGTTGGCGCACATGGTCGGCGGCTGGGGCAAAGTGCTCATCAGCGTGTGTTTGATTGTGTCGGTGTTGTCGTCTTATTTGAGCTGGACGCTGTATGCCACCGAAATCCCGCATCTGGGCGCGAAAAACGGCGCGTTTCCGGCTTCGTTTTTGAAGTTCAACCGCAATGAAGTGCCGCACAAATCGCTGCTGTTTACCACGCTCACCGTGCAGCTGTGTCTGTTTTTGGTATGGCAGACCGGCAACAGCTACGAAGCGCTGCTGCTGATTTCCACTTCGATGATTCTGATTCCGTATTTCCTGATCGGCGCGTTTCTGCTGAAAATCGCCTTCACCGAAAACCTCGCCCCGAAATACAAACTCATCGGCCTGATGGCCACGGTGTATGCGCTGTGGATTGTGTATGCGGCGGGGGTGGAATATTTGCTGTTTTCGGTGCTGCTGTATCTGCCGGGCGTGTTGCTGTTTCTCTATTCGCAAAAGAAACACCACGGCTCATGGCGCTTTAATGGTTATGAAAAAATAATTTTGCTGCTGCTGGCCGTGTTGGCCGTGCCTGCGGTGATGCAGTTTGTACAAAGCCTGTCGGCTTGATGGTTGAATAAATAGAGGCCGTCTGAAACATCAGTTTCAGACGGCCTTTTGGTTGCTGCGTTCAGACGGCTTTAAAACGCGTAGCGCAAACCGAGGTTGAAATTCCGCCCCGGTGCGGTAAAGGCTTCGGCATTGGTCGCGTTGAACGAAGAGGCCACGTTGCGCCCCAGCGATTGGTCAAACGCGCCCGAATAGGTGCTGCGGGCGGCCAGATAGGAGATGTCGCCCCAGTTCCAATATTTCTGGTTGAACACATTATTCACGCCTGCGGTGAGGCTGAGCTTTTTGGTGGGGCGCCAATACGCGCCCAAATCGACCAGCGTGTAGTGGCGGGTGGGGTTGTACATATCGCCGCTGATTTGTGCGGAAGATTTGCCGTTGACGCGGCTGACCAGCACATTGCTGCCCCAGCGCTCGGTTTCATACGCCAGCCCCAGCTGCATTTTCAGCGGCAGAATGCTGTTGATGGCTTGTTTGCCCTCGTTGTTGTCGCCCGAGCCGGCCACATCACTGCCGTTTTTGGTGTAGCCGCGCGAGAAGGCGATGGCGCCGTTGAGCTTCCAATGCGGGGCGAATTGCCAACTGGCATTGGCTTCGGCGCCGTAGATGCGGGCACGATCGAAGTTTTCATATTGAATCAGCCACAATTGGCGGCCCGGAATATAGTTTTGCCGGGTTTGGTAGTCGATGAAGTTTTTATACAGATTGTTGTAGGCGGCAATCTGGTATTCAAAGCCGCCGTTTTTGCCGCGCGCACCCAGCTCGAAATTGTCGGCATATTCGGGCTTGAGGTTGCTATTGCCGATAATCGAATAAATGCCGCTCATGCCCCACGAGCTGGAAAGCTGCTGCGATGAGGGCGCGTGAAAGCCGCGCGAATATCGGGCATAGGGCTGGAACGCGGGATGCAGTTTCCACACCGCGCCGATGTGCGGGCTGGCGGCGAAACGGCTTTGTTTTTTGACTACGGCCAAATCGCTGCTGATTTGGTTGTAGCCGTTGCTATCGGGACTGAGTCGGTAATAATCGAGGCGCAGGCCGGGTTGCAGCACCCAGTTACCGAAATCGAGGCTGCCCTCGGCATACACGGCGGCGGTGGTGCGCACGGTGTCGGCAGAAGGGTCGTGTATCGGGCTGAACGGGCTGTTGGACACCGGATATTGGTCGGCGCGGTAGCTCAAATCATGGCGGGCAAACCGCAGGCCGTAACGCCAGTTTTGTTGCAGACGGCCTGAATCGAATCCGCTCACTGCTTCGCTGCTCAAGCCCCACACACGGTCGCGGCTTTGGCCGATGTCGGTGCGGGTGCTGTTGCCGCTGCGCACGCGCAGGTTGTCGGTGCGGCTGTCTTGCCAATAAAGCTGCGTATCGGCCTGCTGAAACGCCGGATTGCCGCCTTGGTAATGATGCGCCAACGAAACACGGTTGCGGGTATTGTTGTCGCGGGTTTGGTCGCTGCTGTAGGTGTTGCTCAGTTGTGAGAGCTGGTTGAGCCACTGGTTGCGGCGTAAGCGTTCGGCGGTCAGGCTCAGGCTGTGGTCGGGATTAAGCTGGAATTGGTGTTTGGTGAGGAAATAGCGGCTGTTGTAATCTTGCGGATCGGCCTCGGTGCGGGTTTGCCCCGTGCCGCCGACGTTGCCGCGCGTTTCGGTTTCATGGCCGTTGCGGTACACGCCTGCCAACATACCCTGCCAAATGCCTGCTTCGGCCGCCACGCCGCCGCCGGTGGTGTAGGATTTATCGGCGCTTTGATAAGCGCCCTGAATATAGCCGCCGCTGCTGCGCCCTTGCAGCAAATCTTCCGGCTCCAGTGTTTTAAACTGCACCGAACCCGCCAGCCCTTCGGCTTCGGCACCGCGCGCCACCGTGGCCGAGCGCAAAACCGCCGGTTCGATAAAATTGCCGCGCCCGAACGCCAAACCGGTTGAGGCAAAAATGCGGCTTTCCTGCGCTTCGGGCAGCGGGATGTCGTCTATGCCCATGCCGATGCGGTTGCCGGTAAGGCCGCGGATGTTTACACCGTCGTTGCCTTGGCGTGTGCGTTGCAGCTTGGTTACTGCCACGCCGGTTTCGTTTTGCAGCAGGGCTTTCAAATCTTGCGGCTGTTCGCGGGCGATTGTTGCCGCTGAAATATCGCTGACCGAGCGCGTCGCAACCGGCGCGGGAGCCTGCACGACCACTTCGGGCAACTCAACTGCCGTTTCAGCAGCAAATAAAGGCATGAAGCCGCCGATGGCAGCGATGGCGAAGACTAAGGGTTTGAAACGCATCGACAGATTCCCGTTAAGATAAGTGATGAAAGAGTCGATGATTATAATTAATAATAATTTTTATTCAATACCATTTGAATGGATTATTCTTTATTTTGATGGAAATCAGGCCGTCTGAAAGGTTGGGCTTTCAGACGGCCTTTTGGTTTGGTAATTGACAGGAAGACGCGATAAATTTAGAATAGTACCCAATAACCCCCCCATCTCTGAGAAGCCAAAGGCTGATGCAGTACAGAGCTGGGGGCTTTCTATTTATGCGCGCCACAAACGCCAACGTTCCAAATCCATATCTTCGGGTACGCCAAAACGCTTGAGGTTGATTTCCGCAGCAGCTGCACCACGAATGTGGGGGAAATTGTTCAATGTATCTTTCACACGGATTTTCCATGTGGAATGCGGGCAAATATTCTGCATCATCCACTGCATCAAACAAAAAGCGGTAAATGCTTGTTCATTATTGAGCAGCTGCCACTGCGGCCCTTTAACACCACTCAAACTGGCTCGGCCGACAATACCTCGATTCCAAAGTCGGCCATGATGTGCAGAAATATTGCGGACGGTGTTGAAAGTATAAAGAAACGAACTCATTGCTTTGCCCGAATGAATGCCATACTTTGCCGCAATTTGATTGCTGTATTCGGGCTTTAAACCCCTAAACAAATGCGATAATGTGCCGAAATCCCACACTTCGCATCCCACCCAAACAGGCAGTTTTCCGCCGTAGTGATGTATGTGATGTTGTACAAAAGAGCTTTGCCGTTCAGAGCCAACATCGCTTTTCTGTTTTTCACGCGCCAACAATTTTTGATAGGCTGCCAGCCATTTGGAATGCTTAAAATTCGCTGAATTTGTTTGAAAAAAATCCGAATCTTCATGCGCCAAGGCATGATGTTTGCCAAGCAAGTAAGCAACCTCCACTTTTACAGCCACTTCAATCCGCTCTAAGGCATCCATAGCCAGCATCCGCAACTGCTTATCAAACATATAAAGTGCCAATACATCATTGAAATAAGTATTTTCAGCAAACTGATCGGCGCGCCGTCCTTCTCCATCAAATTGACGGAATGGGTAAAAATAACCACTCAAACGGTAATAACCTAATTTGGCTAAATAATGCAATGCTTTGGCGTTATCCTCTACAATCATGCCGCGTTGCTGCAACAATGCCAATTGATCTTCAAAAGAAGTCCATGTTTTAGGTGATTTGACGCTCATAGCCGTCCCCATATTCTTATTAATTTTAATTGTTTACGTTAATCAAGTGCCTTTTCAGACGGCCTATTCCTCCCCGCACACCCGCAACAGCACTTCCCCATGTTTCGCCGCTTTTTCTTCACCCACGCCGTGTATGTCGCGCAACTCATCCAAGCTGCGCGGTGGTTTGGCGGCGATGGCGCGCAGGGTGATTTTGCTGAGCACTTGGTAATCTTCTATGCCCTCGGCGGCGGCGGTTTGGCTGCACCATTGCAGCAGGCGGCGGGTGCGTTGGCGGCGGGTTTGCTGTTCGGGGCTGAGGCTGTCGGCAAAGGGGGCGCACACGGCGAGCAGGTCGGCGCCGTATTTGCCGCTGCGCACTTCGCCCAAGCCGTACACGCCTTGCAAATCGAGTTCGACGGCGGGGGTGTGTTGCACCAAATCGCGCAGGCTGTCGTCGCTGCAGATTTTGCCGAGGGCGCAGCTTTCGGTTTGCGCTTGTTGTTCGCGCCAATGGTTGAGCGCTGCCCACAAGGCGCGGTCGCGCTCGCTGTCGAATTCGGCGGCAGGGCGTTCAGACGGCCTGTTGTGGTTGTCGGCGGCGGCGCAGGCGTTGAGCAGGTCTTGGCCGTATTTGTTGATTTTGGCTTCGCCGAGGCCGTAGATGTCGTGCAGTTCGGCCAGGGTTTGCGGCATTTTTTCGACCAAATCGCGCAGGGTTTTGTCGCCGCAAATCACATAGGCCGGCACTTCTTCGGCGCGGGCTTTTTCCATGCGCCAACTGCGCAGCGCCTGCCAGATGCGCTCTTCGCGTTCGGTGCGCAGCCAGTCGTCTTTCGGTTTTTGGGTGGCGGCTTTTTCGCGTTTGAGCGGGCGCAGCCACACTTGCTGGCCGCCGGTGAGCACGCTTTTGGCGGCTGCGGTGAGTTGCAGCGCTTGGTGTTGTGCCACGTTGACGTTGAGCAGGCCGAGGCCGATGCATTGGCGGATAACGCCGCGCCATTCTTTGTCGGTAAGGGTGTCGCCGATGGCATAGGTGGAGAGTTTGTCGTGGCCGTTGCGGGCAATCCAGTCGTCGCCTTTGCCGCGCAACACGTTAATCACATAACCGGCGGCAAAACGCTGGCCGACGCGGTACACGCAGCTCAACAGTTTTTGCGCCAATACGGTGCCGTCGAAGCGCACGGGCGGGTGCAGGCAGTTGTCGCAATGGCCGCAGGGGGCGCTGCTTTCGCCGAAATGTTGCAGCAGCATCACGCGGCGGCAGTCGGCGGTTTCACACACGCCGAGCATGGCATCGAGCTTTTGCAGCTCGATGGTTTTCTGCATGTCTTCGCTTGCACCCTGCTGGATGCGTTCGCGCAGAATCACCCAATCGTTGAGGCCGTAGCAGAGCCAGCTGGCGGCAGGCAGGCCGTCGCGACCGGCGCGGCCGGATTCCTGATAGAAATGTTCCACCGATTGCGGCATGTCGAGGTGGGCAACAAAGCGCACGTCGGGCTTGTCGATACCCATGCCGAAGGCGACGGTAGCAACCACAATTACGCCGTCGTCTTGAGTGAAACGGCGCTGATTGGCTTCGCGCGTTGCCATGCTCAATCCGGCATGGTAGGGGATGGCATCGAGGCCGTGTTCGCACAAAAAGGCGGCGATGTCTTCCACTTTTTTGCGGCTGAGGCAATACACGATACCGCTTTGGCCGCCCATTTGTTTTTGGATGAATTCGAGCAGCTGCTTTTTGCCGTTGTTTTTCTCGATAACTTGGTAATAGATATTCGGGCGGTCGAAGCTGGCCACGAATTCGGGTGCCTGCTCCAGTTTGAGATAATGTTTGATGTCGGCGCGGGTTTCGGCATCGGCGGTGGCGGTGAGGGCGATGCGGGGGATATGGGGATAGCGTTCGGCCAGCAAGCCCAATTGCTGGTATTCGGGGCGGAAATCGTGCCCCCACTGGCTCACGCAATGGGCTTCGTCGATGGCAAACAGGCTGATGGTATTTTGGTCGAGAAAGCGCAGAAAACGCTCGTTCACCAGCCGCTCGGGCGCAACATACAAAAGCTTCAGACGGCCTTGCGCAATCTCGTCGGCAATACGGCGCACTTCATGGGGCGAAGTGCCGCTGTGCACACACGCCGCCGCCACGCCTGCCGCGTGCAGGTTCGCCACTTGGTCGTTCATCAGCGCAATCAAGGGCGACACCACCACCGCCACGCCTTCGCGCATCAAGGCCGGAATCTGGTAGCACAGGCTTTTGCCGCCGCCCGTGGGCATCAACACCGTCAGGCTGTCACCCGCCGCCAGCGTGTTGACGATGCTTTCCTGCTTGCCGCGAAATTCGGGATAGCCGAATACATCGTGCAAAATCTGCCGGGCGGACGGGTTGGTCATGAAGTAAAATCCGTTATATGATACGAAGCTGTTATTTTATCGGTTTTAAAGGCCGTCTGAAAGGAAACTTATGAACCCTTCCCGCGTTTTGCGTTATGCCGCAGCCGCCACGCTTGCTGCCCTGCTCGCTGCCTGTGCCAGCACCGGCCCCAGCGTAACGGGCAGTTGGAAAGAAATCGGCACCACCAACAACGGCAACATCAAAGCCAGCATCGACACCGCCAGCATCAAGCGCAACGGCCAATTGGCCACTTTCCGCGACAAGAAAACCGTGCTCAAACCGAGCGAAGAGCGCTATGTGAACACACCGGCCTATAAAACCGCTGTGGGCGAATGGGAAATCCACTGCCGCAACAAAACCTACCGCCTCACCGCGCTGCAGCTGCTCGACGCGCAGGGCAAAGTGTTGATGAACGAGCGCTACACCGCCGCCGGTTTGCGCCCGATGTCGATTATGAACGGCTCGATTACCGAAAAACAATTCGACGCCGTGTGCAAATAAATTTTATTTTGGCCGTCTGAACAGCCCACAGGATAAGTTTTTGATGGGTTTACACTCATCCTACCCGCCGTGCGTTCAGACGGCCTCATCCGCAATCAGAAGGAAACCCGCCATGAACAAACTGCTCCCCCTCGCCCTCTTGGCCGCCGCCGCGCTGGCGCATGCCAATCCCGCCGACGAATTGTTGAGCGCGCAAAGCGCCTTCCGTCAGGCGCTGAGTGCACAAAACAGCAGCGGCAGCAAAATCGCTTCACTGCAAACCGACCTCACCGCTGCGCAAAACCGTATGCAGCAGGCGCAGGCCGATGTCACCCGCCTGCAGGGCGAACTGCAAACTGCGCAGGCCGAAAAAACGCAACACGATGCCACCCTGCAAGCCGCAGGCGAACGGCTGAACGCGGCTTGGGCGGCAGCGCGCAGCGGCCAGTAAGTTTCAGACGGCCTTGACACACGATATGGCCGTCTGAATATCGGGTTCGCGGTCTCGGTTAAACTTGGCCGTAATCCCCTTTTAAGGCAATGCCAATAAGCGTTTGGCCGCGCTGCTTGAATACCGTTTCTGCGCTCAGTAGCATGTGTTATCACCGAATACCTCGGCCATGCCATAATCGGGTTGTTGAAACAGCTAATATTCCAGGCGGGTTCGTACTGGATTGTCGGGTCAAGCCCGACAATGACGTGGTGGTGGCGTTTCTGTTTAACCATCGGCATGCGCCGCCGTATGACTCTGTTAATAGAAGCAATCGGGCACCGGTTATCTGACGCAGGCAAGCCATCTTGTGGAAACCGCTGTTTTTAAATTGCCGGTAAAGATTGTGATAAAGAGGCCGTCTGAAACCCTATCGTTTCAGACGGCCTTGGTTTGTCGCGCCCCGTTTATGCCGCTTCGATAAAACGGTATACCTGTTCCACATCCTGCGGTCGGTTTTGGTAACACACCCCGGCAATCCCCAGCGCTGCCGCCGCATCAATATTCACCTGCATATCGTCGACAAACAATGTCTGCGCGGGGTTTAAGTGATATTTGTCCAGCGCATAACGGAAAATTTCAGGATTGGGTTTGGTCAGCTGCACTTCGGCGGAAATCACGATGCCGCGAAACAGCGGCCAATAATCATAGCGCTGGCGTAAGTAGCGGTTGGCATGCAGCGGCATATTGCTGATGCAGATTAAGTCCGCACCCCGGCGGTGCAAATCCCGCAGCAGGTTTTCGCCCAACGGCAGCGGCTCCAGCGATTCGCGCATGGTCTGCATCAGGCGCTCGACTTCGGATACGGGCTGCTGCAATTCGCCTGCATAAAATTTCAACGCATTCTCATAATCGATCAAACCCGCATCCAGCACCTTCCAACATTGGCCGGACAACACCAGCCGGAACGCTTCGCGCTTTTGCGCATCGTCGCTGAAGCGGCGCAGGATTTCCTGCGGATCCCAACGCACCAGCACATTGCCCAAATCGAAAATCACCGTTTTATTCATGCCGCACCACCTTTTATGTACGCGCCAACACCTCATCGGCCAGCGCCAGATAAGCCAGCGTGCCTTTGGCTTTGGCATCGTAAGCCAGCGCGGGCAGGCCGTGGCTGGGGGCTTCGGCCAGGCGCACGTTGCGGGGGATGGTGGTTTCAAACAATTGCTTGCCGAAATGCGCCTGCAATTGCTGGGTCACTTCCTGCGATAAGCGGCTGCGGCTGTCGTAGAGCGTGCGCACGATGCCGAGGATGTCGAGCTGCGGGTTGATGGCTTGGCGGATTTTGCGCACGGTGGCGACCAAATCGGAAATGCCTTCGAGCGCATAATATTCGCACACCATCGGCACAATCACGCCCTGCGCGGCCACTAAGCCGTTGAGCGTGAGCAGCGTCAGCGTCGGCGGGCAGTCAATCAACACATAATCGTAATCGTCGGCCACTTCGGCAAGCGCGTTTTTCAGGCGCATTTCACGGGCGATTTCCTGCACCAATTCCACTTCCGCGCCCGCCAGCGTGCGGTTGGCGGCGAGCACGTCATAACCGCCCGCTTCGCTTTTGACCACCGCTTCTTTCACCCCGGCCTCACCCAGCAACACCTGATACACGCCGCTGGCGATGCTGTTTTTGTCGACACCGCTGCCGGTGCTGGCATTGCCCTGCGGGTCGAGGTCGATGACCAACACGCGTTTGCCTTTGCTGGCCAAAGAGGCGGCAAGGTTGACCACGGTGGTGGTTTTGCCGACGCCGCCTTTTTGGTTGGCCACGGCGATGATTTGTGCGCTCATAATCTGTCTTGTCGAAATCGGTTGGATGGCTGCGATTGTACCGTTATTTGCGCCAAATGGATATGCGGAAAAAGCATTCAGGCCGTCTGAAAACCTGTTTCAGACGGCCTGAACAAATGCGCGGCGGCGCACTCAGCGTTTGGGGCGCATCACCACCATATGCCGCTCGGCATCCAGCCCCGGCACGGCCAGTTTGTCGACTTGCACCACTTCGATTTGCTCGGGCAGATGAGCGATTTCTTCATAGGGATACACGCCTTTCATCGCCGCCCAATAGCCGCTGTCGTTGAGCAGATGTTTGGTCAGCGCGATAAAATCGCCCAGCTCGGCAAAGGCGCGGCTGGTGACGACATCGACTTTTTTATCGTGCATGGCCTCAACGCGGCCGCTGGCGACGGTGACGTTGCTCAAGCCCAATTCAATCACCGCCTGTTGCAGGAAAGTGGTTTTTTTGGTGTTGGAATCGAGCAGGGTAATCTGCAAATCGGGGCGGCAGATGGCGGTGGGAATGCCGGGCATACCGCCGCCGGAGCCGACGTCCATCAGGGTTTTGGCTTCCGCCACATAAGGCAGCAACGTGAGGCTGTCGAGCACATGGTGGCTGATCATGCTGGCTTCATCGCGCAGGGCGGTGAGGTTGTAGGTGCTGTTCCATTTTTTCAGCAGCGCCACATATTCGAGCAGCAGCAATTGCTGGGCGGTATTGAGATTCAAACCCAGCGCCTGCAGGCCTTGTTGGAGCTTTTGTTTGTTGTCCATTTGTTATCCTTCTTCTTCGGTTTGGACATTATGTTAGCCGAAAACGCCGCGCCGCGGGTGTGAATTGTTTGATAGGCCGTCTGAAATGTGATTCATGGGGAGGGTTTGTGCGGGGCGGGGGAAGCAAACCTCGCGGTTTGCCACCCATGCAAAACACCATCAAAAAATACCCGCTCGCTTTATTTGTTTTCAGACAGGCTTTTGCGGTTAGCCGTGCGTTGACAGGTATAACAATATACCCGCCCTTGGAACCGCTTTTTATTGCTCCAACAAAAATCAGCCACTTTGCGGCTCACGGTTTTTTGACATGCCGCGCAAAACAGACGGGGGGTAGGTTCCGCTGCATCATCATTCTGCTTGGACGTTTCAGTTTCGGCTTTTGGTTCTGCTTCGGATTGGGCTTCGGTTGCTGCCGGAACAGGTGCCTCTGAAACGGATTCAAGCGGCGGCGGCATATCTTCAACACCGAAACGCGCTTTCCAATCCATGCCGAACGGCCGATGCAGTGCAGCCAACGATTGGGCTACCGTTTGCAGGGTTTCCGAAGAAATCATTTTCGATACGGATTTCACAGCGCTCAGCGGGTTTTCGGTGTCGATATCCCGTTCAATCCGCTTTTTGATTTGCTCATTTTTGATAAGCCTGTCCAGCCCACGAATCTTTTTCTCATTTTTGGGGCGGGAAATGCGGGCGGAATTGGCGATTAAAATCAGACTAAACAATTTAGGCTTCAGCCTGAACCCCAAACGCGTGAGCAATTCGATGCAGTTGTCGTCCAGCATTTTTTCGAGCAGGTTGATGTGGCGGTCGTTTTGTTCGATGGGCGATGAAATGCCGTAAGGCTTTTTTTGGTAAAACGCTGAAAATTCACCATGCTCGTTGATGGCAATGCCTTCGCCAAAACGCTTGCTTTCCAGCACATAGATATCGAGAAAGCGATTGAGCAGCAAATGGTCTATCTGCGCCACATGGCCGCGGTATTCCAACCTTAAATCGTGGATAATCATCCAATTTTTGGAATCGCCCCAATGGAAGTTGATGCTGTAGGCGGCTTCGTCTTCCCCTTTTTTGCCGGATTGGATTTTCTTGATTTCTTGAGTGATTTTATTTTTGGTTTCGGCAGAAACATGCGGCATGGACAGCAACAGGTTCAATGTTTCGATGTCTTGATTCCGGTCTTCCGCCTGCTTGATGATCATAATGGGTTTTCTCCGTTATTGGTTTGGATACGTTTGAAATTAAGCATATGCACTATTTTAGCAAAATCCGGTCGGAGGTAAGTGATGAAATGAAAATCATATAATGCCTGCCTGAAACAGGGCTTCAGACAGGCATTATGGGTCTAGGCGGTAACGCCGCAAACTATTTCGATAGAAGCAAAGCGCGCGGTTTGCCACCCTCACCCTAACCCTCTCCCTGAGGGAGAGGGAACTCAGTTACAGGCCGTCTGAACAATTGCTGTTATTCAAATATGCTTTATCGCTTGAATAATAAAATAAAAACAGTTTGAGGCCGTCTGAAACGTTTCAGGCTTCAACAACCTAATTCCCTCTCCCTCAGGGAGAGGGCTAGGGTGAGGGTGGCAAATCACCAGATTTGCTTTCTTTCATCCCACCACCCCACCATCAAATAAAAGCCGTCTGAAAACCCGATGCTTTCAGACGGCCTTATCACACGCAAACCTCAATCCTGCCGCGCTTCTTTAAACCCGCGTTTCAAATGCACCATCAACAGCGCCACGGCGGCGGGGGTGATGCCGGAAATGCGGCTGGCTTGGCCGACGGTTTCGGGGCGGTTGAGGTTGAGTTTTTGCTGCACTTCGGCAGACAGGCCTTTGACTTTGCTGTAATCAATGTCGGCGGGCAGTTTGAGGGTTTCCAAGTCGCGGCGGCCTTCGATTTCTTCGTTTTGGCGGTCGATATAGCCTTGGTATTTCACTTGGATTTCCACCTGTTCCACCACGTCGGCGGCCAGCGTCTGCTCGGGTTGTGCGCCTTCGAGCGTCATCAGGGCGGCGTAATCGAGGTTGGGGCGGCGCAGCAGGTCGTGCAGGTTGGCTTCGCGGCTGAGTTTCTGGCCGAACACGCGCATTTGTTCGCTTTCGGGCAGTTTGGCGGGGGTGTACCAAGTGCCGCGCAGGCGTTGGATTTCGCGTTCGATGGCTTCGCGTTTTTGCTCGAATGCCTGCCATTGGCCGTCTGAAATCAGGCCGATTTGGCGGCCGGCTTCGGTGAGGCGCATGTCGGCGTTGTCTTCGCGCAGTTGCAGGCGGTATTCGGCGCGGCTGGTGAACATGCGGTAAGGCTCGTTGACGCCTTTGGTGATGAGGTCGTCGACCAACACGCCCAGATAAGCCTGTTCGCGGCGCAGCAGCAGCGGGTCTTGTTCGCGCACAAACTGCACGGCATTGGCTCCGGCAAGCAGACCTTGGGCGGCGGCTTCTTCATAGCCGGTGGTGCCGTTGATTTGTCCGGCGAAAAACAGGCCGGCGATGGTTTTGGTTTCGAGGCTGGCTTTGAGGTTGCGCGGGTCGAAATAGTCGTATTCGATGGCGTAGCCGGGGCGCAGGATGTGGGCGTTTTCCAAGCCTTTCATCGAGCGCACGAGGGCGAGCTGGATGTCGAACGGCAGGCTGGTGGAAATGCCGTTCGGATAATATTCGTGGGTAGTCAGGCCTTCGGGCTCGAGGAAAATCTGGTGGCTGTCTTTGTCGGCGAAGCGGTTGATTTTGTCTTCAATCGAGGGGCAGTAACGCGGGCCGACGCCTTCGATTTTGCCGGTAAACATCGGGCTGCGGTCGAAGCCGGAGCGGATGATGTCGTGGGTTTGCTCGTTGGTGTGGGTAATCCAGCAGCTCACTTGCTGCGGGTGCATGGCGGCATGGCCGCGCACGGAAAACACCGGCACGGGCGTGTCGCCGGGCTGCTCGGTGAGTTGGGTAAAATCGATGCTGCGTCCGTCGATGCGCGGCGGCGTGCCGGTTTTCAGACGGCCTTGCGGCAGCTGCAATTCTTTCAAGCGCCCGCCCAAAGATTGCGCCGCCGGATCGCCTGCGCGCCCGCCGGCGTAGTTTTCCAAACCGATGTGGATTTTGCCCGATAAAAACGTGCCTGCGGTCAGCACCACCGCGCGCGCTTTGAATTCGACGCCCATCGCCGTCACCACGCCGCTGATGCGGTCGCCTTCGAGCGTCACATCATCCACCTGCTGCTGAAACAGCTCCAGATTGGGCTGGTTTTCCAGCATCTCGCGGATGGCGGCTTTATACAGAATGCGGTCGGCCTGCGCACGGGTGGCGCGCACGGCGGGGCCTTTGCTGGCGTTCAAACGGCGGAACTGAATGCCGCTCATGTCGGTGGCCAGCGCCATCGCACCGCCCAACGCATCAAGTTCGCGCACCAAATGGCCTTTGCCGATGCCGCCGATGGAAGGGTTGCACGACATTTGGCCGAGGGTTTCGATATTGTGGCTCAACAGCAGCGTTTGCGCGCCCATCCGCGCCGCCGCCAGCGCCGCTTCCGTGCCCGCGTGGCCGCCGCCGACCACGATGACGTCGTATTGTTTCGGGTAAATCATCATTGTTGTATTTGTTAACCTGCGTGTGTTTCGGCAACGGCTGCTGATAGAGTGGCTTAAATTTGAATCAAAACAAGGCGGGGCAACGCCGTATGGGTTCAAATTTAATCCACTATAAGCGCGTGCGTGGCTTGCGCCACACACCCTACGGTTGGAAACCGCTGCCAGAGAAAAATAGCCCTGAATTGTACGCCGATTTGCGTGGGGATTCAATGAAGGAAATGTGGCAGAAGATATTGATTTTATAAATAAACAGGCTGAGACTTTTGCAAAAATGATACCCGTCGCTCCTGCGCAGGCAGGAGCCTAGGGCAAAGCCGCGCTTTGCTTGTGGTTGGGCTTCAGAAAGCAGTTGATTATAGTGAATTAAATTTAAACCAATACAGCGTTGGCTCGCCTTGCCGTACTAGGTGTACTGTCTGCGGCTCGCCGCCTTGTCCTGATTCAAATTTAATCCACTATGAAAATAGAAATATTTCTGTTTTGTTTGATGATTGCTGTTTGGCCAATAGCTGAAGCGATGCTTCAGTCTGGGCTCCTGCCTGCGCAGGAGCGACTAAAAAGTATTTTAGGCCGTCTGAAACGGTTGACGTGCTTGTCGAACCTTTCAGACGGCCTCTGCCTTTCGCAAACGGTTGTCAGCAGAAATGGCTGCGATGGCGGCATTTGTGTTGCGGCATTTCACTTCTTCACCGCCAAGCTCACGGTGAAAATGCCGTCTTCGTCTATCCATTGCTGCACTTTTTCAAAACCGGCTTGCTCCACCAGCTGATCCATTTCCTGCTGGCTGCGGCGGCGCATCACCCAGTCTTGGCCGTCGCGGTGGCTGGAGAGGCAGCGGGCGATCATTTGCAGCTGCGGGTGCCAGGGTTGGCCGGTGTAGATTAAATAGCCGCCGCTTTCAATGGCGTCGCCGAAGCCGTGCAGGGAATGCCGTATCAAGTCGTTGTCGGGAAACAGTTCGTGCAGGCCGGAGACGATGCCGAGGGTGGGGCGTGGGTTGAGGGTTTGATAATTGGCGCGCTCGTAGGCGTTGACTTCGTCAAACGTCACTATATCTTGCAGGCCGCGTTCGGTAATAAGTTGGCGGCCTGCTGCGACGTTTATCGGGCTGTAGTCGCGCAAGCGCACGCTGTCGGGGCGGGCGGTTTCGGTGAGGGCGTCGAGCACGTAGCGGCCGTGGCCGGAGGCGATGTCGAGCACGTGCACGGGCTTGTCTGCTTCGCGCAGGTGCTGCATGGCCGTCTGAATGGCTTGGCCGATGTGGGCTTTGCGTTGGCGGATGCCGCGCCAGCCGATGGCGTTGAGGTAGTTTTTGTCGATGGCGCGGCCAAAGGCGTTGCTGCCTTGGGGTTGGTTGCGGTAAACGTAATCGAGGGTGCTGCCGGAATCGAAGCCGGTGTCGGCGCCGAGTTTGATGCCGCTCGACCAGTGGCGGCCAAGGCGGATGAGCCAACGTTGGGCTGCCCAATAGGCGCCGCGCGGGGTGAAGGGCGACAGCGGGGTGGCGAGCTCGTCGGCTTCGGTGCGGCTGGCGCCGTGGATGTGGGCATCGGTGACGTCAACGGCGGCGAAGGGTTCGGCAAAACGGGCGCGGATGAAGCGGCGCATTTCGGCCAAGGCTTGTTCGCGGCCGCTTTCGCCGAGGGTGTCGTGATAAAAGCCTTTGAGGATGTGGCGCTCTTTGATGCGGCTGCCGAGGCGGTTGTAAAACTGATGTTGCGGGGCGTGGTGCACCACCCAGTCGCTGCCGGAGATGAGCAGTTGGATGGGGGTGGTGATGGCGGCGGCATCGGCCACCACGCGTTCGGCGGCTTGATAGAGGCCGAGCAGGATACGCACGGAGATGGCGCGGGCGATGAGGGGGTCGCTGTTGTAGGATTCGATGCGGCTGCGGTCGTGGGTGAGGTAGTGGGCTTTGACGTAGCTTTGCACGAAGAAATTGCCGCGCCATTTCTGCATCAGTTTCAGGCCGCTGCGGGCGAAGGGGACATACAGTTTTACTTTAAACGCGGGTGAGGCCAATACGGCGCAGCGGATTTTGGGGGCGTAGTCGTGCAGCCAGGTGCTGACCAATACGGCGCCGACGCTTTGGGCCACCACGGCCATCTGCTGCGGGGCGATGCCGTAGGCCGTCTGAATGTGGTCGATGAAGTCTTGAATGTCGGAAACGGAAGTGCCGAGGCTGGGGCTGTCGCCGCGCTCGCCCGGGCTTCTGCCGTGGCCGCGTGCGTCCCAAGCGAACCAGGCAAATTCGTTCAAACCCGATTCGTCGGCGATGTGCATCATGCGTTCGGAATGTTCGTGGCCGCGGTGAAACAGCACGATGGCTTTGTCGCGGCTGCCGTCTTGCGCGGGGCGGTAGCGGTAAAATAATTCGGTGCCGTCGCGGGTGGTGAAGGTGTGTTGTTGTTCAGTCATGGTAAAGATTCCGGATTTCGGGAAGGTTGGTCATGCGCTGCAAATCGGTTTCGGGCAGGCGGGTGATGCGCCGCCATTGCTCGCGCGGGTGGTGTTCGGCGGGCTCATCGAGGTTGATGCCGGTGACGGTTTTGATTTTGCCGCTGAGCAAGTTGGCGCTGTCATGCGATTCTTCATGTGTGGCGCGGGAGAAGCTGTTGCTGTCGATGCCGATTAACTGCATGGTGCGGTTTTGATAACGGAATTGGTAATGGTTGCGGAGCACGCCGTAGCTGCCGCAGCTGAGCCAGTAATTCGGTGCCAGCCACAATCTGCCGCGCTTGATGCTCAACGCATCATCGCCCAAAGGGTCTTCCAAGCAGGGGTTTTCTGTCGAACCTGATGGCGGCAGCAGGCTGTCGGGCGATTGCGCCAGCAGGCGGTAGCGCTGTTTGTCGCGCAGCAACACCAGCAGGCGGCGCGGGTTGGTGTCGAGCGTGTCCCAACCCAAGCCGTCGTTTTGCAGGCGCAAGGCCGGGTTTTGCTGCTGGATAATCAGCGCGGCATCGGCTTGCCGGTCGCCGTTTAAATCGCCGCTTGCGTAATGGGTGGCCTGCCAGCCTTGCAGCACGGCTTTTTGCAGCGCGGCAGGCAGCTTGGGTTGCGCCGAAGCCGCGCCTGCACACGATAACAGCAAGAAAATGATAAACCGTTGCATATTGCGCTCCTTTGGTTTCAGACGGCCTGCAAACCGTTTCGCACCCGCCGCCAGCATGTCCACACTAAAGCCGCCGTCAGCAGCCACATCGCCGCATTCAGCCATTCGGGCAACGCACCCGCCCACGCATACCACAAGCCGAGACCGCCGAAAATAAAGGCACGGTCGCTCTTGCCCACCGGCCCGTCGTAGCGGCGGCCATTGCCGTGCACCTGCCCGAGCACGCCGCAAAATTCGCTCAACGCGGCCAGAAAAATCAGCAAGCCGATTTGCAGGCCGCCAAACGGGGCGACAAAGGCAAACGGCAGATACAGCGCGGCATCGGCGGCCACATCGGTGATTTCGTTGAGATAGCCGCCCAGCGCCGATTGTTGGCCGAATTCCCGCGCCAGCATGCCGTCCACCGCATTCAGCGCCATGCGCAGGAAAAACCAGATGGGCAGCAGCCAAAACCACCCCGGCGCATCCGCCTGTGCAGCCAACAGCAAACCCAGCAGCAGCGAAACGGCACACGCCGCCAGCGTGACTTGGTTGGCGGTGATGCCGCGTGCATGCAGCGCCCGCACCAATGGCCGCAGCAATTGTTGGAAACGTGGTTTTAAAGCGTAGATACTCATGGTTTTCCTTTGATGGGTTGGGTGAGGCCGTCTGAAAGGGGGTGAACAAGCCGCAAGAGGACTTTGCAAAATATTTTTGAGTCGCTCCTGCGCAGGCAGGAGCCCAGACTGAAGCATCGCTTCAGCTATTGGCCAAGCAGCAATAATCAAATAAAACAGAAACATTTTTATTTTTAATCAATTGTTTTCTGAAACCCAGCCACAAGCAAAGCGCGGCTTTGCCCTGGGCTCCTGCCTGCGCAGGAGCGACGGGTATCATTTTTGCAAAAGTCTCCACAAAGTTTATTTCCCCAATCTGCCAAAAAAGCCTGTCTGAAAACTTTTCAGACAGGCTTAAACTTAGCCATTCCAATAATAACGCACCACATGAAAAAACACGGGCGCGGCAAAGCAGATGGAATCGACGCGGTCGAGCATGCCGCCGTGGCCGTTAATCAGGTTGCCCCAATCTTTCACGCCGCGGTCGCGCTTGATGGCCGAGAGCACCAGCCCGCCGAGAAAGCCCATGATGCAGACAATCAAACCGATCAGCGCCGCCTGCCACGGCGCAAACGGGGTAATCCGATACATCGCCGCTGCCAACAAAGTGGCGCTGGCGATGCCGCCCACCGTACCGGCCACGGTTTTTGAGGGCGACAGCGTCGGCATGATTTTGCGTTTGCCCATCAGCTTGCCCCAAATATATTGCAGCACATCGCTGGCCTGCACCACCGCCACCAGCCACACCAGCAGCAGGATATTGCTGCCCTCAAAGCCGTCGATTTTCAGGTTCATCAACGCAGGCACATGCGACAGGCAAAACACACTAATCATCACCGCCCATTGGATTTTGGCCGTGCGCGCCAAGAAATTGCCGGTGTCGCCGCCGAAGCTGGCGATAATCGGCAGCAGCAGAAAGCCGTATATCGGGATAAAGATGGAAAACATGCCATACCAATCGGTGAGCACAAACCAATATTGCAGCGGCAGCAGGCCGTAGAAACACACCACCATCACCCGATGGTCGGCGCGGCGGCTTTCCACCAGCGATAAAAATTCGCGTAAGGCGGCAAACGACACCAGAAAAAACAGCACGATGGTGCCGATGCGCCCGAACCAAAAGGCAAACAGCAACACCAGCGTCATCACCCACCAGGCATTGATGCGGGCGATAAGGTTGTCGATGGTGGCGTTGGGCTGCCCGTGTTGCCGCCGTTTCAATAAGGCGGAAATCGCACTCGCCAACAATAAAATGCCGAAAATCGCGGCAAACACCCAGCCCGCCTGCGGGTTGAAATGTTGCGCGGCGTGCACCGTTTCCTGCGCCGCCGCGCGGCTGGTTTCAAAAATGCTCATGCTTTCCCCTTATCCGCCTCAGGCGCCAAATCCAGCAACGCCTGTTGCGTGCGCGCCAAAAAATCCGCTTTCTCTTCGCCTTCGCGCAAATACAGCGCCGCGCCGACGTTCACCCCGCACAACAGCGGCACCGGCAGCAGCCCGCCTTTGGGCAGCACGCGGTTGATGTTGTTGAGCCACACCGGCACAAAAGCCGTTTGCGGATGCGCCGCCGCCAAATGGTAGATGCCGCTTTTAAACGGCAACAGGCGCTCGTCATCGCTGGTGTTGCGCGTGCCTTCGGGGAAAATAATCAACGAATCGCCCTGCTGCAACGCCGCGCCCATCTGTTCGATAATCTGTTGCGGCTGCCCGCCTTTGCGGTCGACCAGCAGGCCGCGGAACACTTCTTCAATCACAAAACGGCGCAAGCGGCCGCGCAACCAATAATCCGCCCCCGCCACCGGCCGCGCGTGCATCCGCCAGCGTTTGGGCAGCGAAATCCACACCAGCACAAAATCGCCGTGGCTGTTGTGGTTGGCGTAATACACCGTGCCGCCGGGCGGGCAGTCGAGCTGCTGCGGCTGCTTCGGGCGCACGCCGGTGATAAACGAGGTGAGCGCACACAAGGCGCTGTCGGTCAGGCGTGCGAGAAAATGAGTGAATGTTTTTTTGTTCATGGCCGTCTGATTTTCATTTGACAGTAGATTAGGTTGAATAAAGACAAGGCGAGCCAACCCTGTATTGATTCAACCTAATCCACCATATTCAGCACATAAGCATACACAAAATCAACACCGCTTGCAGCCCCAACAGCCCCACGGCATAACGCAGCCAGCGCAACGCGCCCCGACAACGCGACTTCATGCTGCGCGACTCAGCGGCTTGGCGCAAACCCAAAGCCGATAAAGCCGCATCCAGCTGCTCCGGCGCTTGCCTGCCCTCGGCAAAACCCGCCAGCAGCCGCGCATCAAACGCCAACCGCAACTGCGTCCAACAAGTTGCCAAACCCGCAGCCAGCGCCACCGCCGCCAGCCACCGATTGCCGCCTGCCGCCGCCAACCACAATGCCGCCGCCGTCAGCAGCAGGCCGAACGCCCCAACCCACGCTACCGCGCGCAGCAATTGCGCCGTGGTATAAGCCAATTGCCTGTCTGATTCCTGATTCATGCCGTTTGCTCCAATAATGATTTGGCCGTCTGAATGCGTTGCCGCACCGCTTCGGGCAACACCGCCTGCGGCCGCGCCTGCCGCAGTTTTGCCAAGGATTCGTCCAAGCCGGCGCAACCGCCGTATGCCCACAACCACAGCACCACCACCGCCGCGCTGCGCCCGTAACCCAGCGCACAACACACCAGCAGCGGCTGCCCTGTTTGATTGAATTGCGCCAACGCCCGCACCGCCGCCAGCAAATCGTCCGTTTCGGGCGGAACCATATCCAGCATCGGCACGGCGGCGTAGTGTTGAGGCCGTCTGAACAGCGGATATTCGGCGCACACGTCCACCACCGTGTCAAAACGCGGCGCGGCCGAAATGCTGCCGATGTGCAACGTCTCGCTCACCGCCGCACTTTTCGGCACGCCGCGCAACCAAAACGCCATATTCAAACGCGCCGCCGCCAAATAAGGCAGCAGCCACGCTGCGCTTGCGCCGCTGAGCCGCCCGTCGGCCTGCTTCTGCAAAGCCTGCGCGCCCAAACCCGCATAAGCCGCCGTCAACAGCAAACAAGCCGCCGCAGGCCACAAGCTCCACAACGCCGCGCCGCCGAAACAGGCCGCACCAACAAACAACAGCGCCAATCCCGCATACAGCGCCGCCCAACGCCGATGCACCCGCTGCGGCTGAAGCGTGTGCCGCCACGGCATCCGCCCTTGCAGCGGAAACAGCCAACACACCAGCAAACCTGCCAACACGCCGGTAGGCACGTCGATAAAATGATGTTGGTAAGTGGTCAGCACCGACACCGCAATCAGCAGCAGCCACGCCAGCCACAGCAGCCGCCAACGCGCAGGCAGCCGCGGCCAGTAAAACCGCCCCACAATCAGCGTAAGCATAATATGCAGCGACGGCGCTTGGTTATACGGCTGGTCAAACGCGGCCAG
>CAYVIS010000002.1:0-31989 GCA_964451565.1 uncultured Neisseria sp. | reverse complement strand
GGCTTCGACAAGCTCAGCCACCTGAATGTATTGAACTGTTTTATTTCTAATCCACTATATTTGATTGTTAGGCGGGAGAACGGCCTGACCGGTTCAAGGCCGTCTGAAAGGCTTGCATGGCTTGCCGAACACTTTTGCTGAGTCTGTCGAACCATTCAGACGGCCTTTATGTATATAGGCAAGCTGGGTAATAGGCGCCGTTATCTTGAAGCTACGGTCATCTGACAGTTTGCCGCAAAATTTGAAGCGCAGCCCACTTCCATTCTAACAAACATGATTTATTTGATTTTTCTGCAGGAGCCGTTTGGCTGCTGCGATGTTGACGTATATTAAAATAGTTAAAATTCAAACAATATCCTTGCAATCTGTCGAAATGCCGTTATAGTTAAAGCAAGCCGACGGTCACCAGGCCGCCGTTCCTTCAACTCAAAACAGGAGAAGCATTATGCGTAAAGATCGAGAATTCGAAGCACAAAAAGAAGCGTTGATGAAGGAAGTCCGCAATGTATTGCAAGAGGTTGAGAGCCTTTATGAATCCGGTGTCGAAACCGGCACGGAAGAGGCCAAAGCGTTGAAAGCCAAGGCGCAGGAAAAATTGGGCAAAGTGAAAGCCCAGTTTGCCGATTTCGAGGCGACCGCTTCTGAAAAAGTGCGCGAAGCTGCCGACCGCGTGCGCGATGGTGCACACTACACCGGCGAAAAAGCGCGTGATGCCGCCCGCCAAACCGATGAGATGATTCAAGACAAGCCTTACTATGCCATGGGTTTTGCCGCGTTGGCAGGCTTGGTAGTAGGCGTATTGCTCAACCGCCGTTAACGATACCGGTTTGAGGCCGTCTGAATGGTTCGACAGGCTCATTATAAGTAAGTGCTTCGTTCCGTTCGGCGCAAGTCGTTTCAGACGGCCTCAGTCAACTTAAACCGAAAACCGCCCTGTGCAGCAAGTGATTGCGGTCGGGCGGTTTTTGATAGTGGACTAGATTTGAATCAAGACAAGGCAAGCCAGCGCTGTATGGCTTCAACCTAATTCACTATAAAAGACGGATAAACCGCAGGTATGCCGCCGGAAAAGAATCGGCATGCAATCGTTATATAAGGGAGGCGAATATGAGCAGTTTGAGCAGAAATATCCAGCATTTCAAAACCTTGCTCTATCAGGGCAGCGATTTGATGGTATTGCGCCTGCGCATGCTGGCGCTGGATTTAAACGCCCAGGCAGGCGGCGTGCTCCGCATTATGGGCGCGATTGTTTTTGCCGCTGTGATGGCGCTGCTGGGCTTGGTGAGCCTGCTGTTCGGCCTGAACAGCGTGTTGGCTCCGCATGCCAAAGTCTGGGTGTTTTTCGGCATCACCGCCGCATCGCTGTTGGCGGTGGCAGGTTTGCTGATGTGGGCGGCCGG
Source organism: uncultured Neisseria sp. (assembly GCA_964451565.1). Classification (GTDB taxonomy): domain Bacteria; phylum Pseudomonadota; class Gammaproteobacteria; order Burkholderiales; family Neisseriaceae; genus Neisseria. The sequence continues at coordinate 30,589 of CAYVIS010000002.1, read as the reverse complement.
CATATGGCGCAGCCGCGGCAACCAGGTGGCGGCCACATTGCGCGACATGCAGCAAGACATCGCTTATCTGCGCGGCCAGACCGGCGGCGCTTCCGTGCGGACAGAAAAGGAAGAACAACATGAACATTAACGAGCAAAGAGAAATTTTGGAATTGCAGGTGCAGCTGGCGCGCCTGAAAATCGCCGCCGAATATTTGAAGCAGCAGCAGGCAAGGCAGCAGCAAAGCTTGGTCGACGACGGCTTCAACCGTGCGCTGGGCTTCACCCAAACCGCCATCGGCTTTACCGACGGCCTGCCGTCGCGCCGCTTGTTGTGGAACAGCGTGTTTCTGCCGCTGCGTTGGCGTCAGCGTTTGCTGGTCGGAACGGCGTTGCTGCTGTGGAAATTCTGGCGCGATTCGATGCAGGGCAAAACCTACCGTTATTAAAGCCGCCAACCTGTCGCGAACCCGAATTGCAAGTGATGATGCGCGGCAGCATCAGACGAGGATAAATCATGATTGTGTTGCACCATTTAAACCAATCCCGCTCCATCCGCATTTTGTGGCTGCTGGAAGAAATCGGCGCGCCTTACCGCTTGGTGCCGTATGTGCGCCAAAAAAGCCGCTTTGCGCCGGACGAGCTGAAAGCCGTTCACCCGCTCGGCAAAGCACCGATATTGGAAATTGACGGTAAGGTGGTGGCGGAATCCGGCGCGATGGCAGAGCTGTTGATTAGCCGCTACGCCCCACATCTGGCACCGGCGGCGGACAGCAGCGACTACATGGATTACCTGCAATGGATGCACTTTGCCGAAAGCTCGCTGATGGTGCCGCTGCTGCTGGAAATATTTATAACGTTTGAGCCGCAGCCGGTTGATTTTCTGCCCAAATACGCGGCAGCAGAAAAGCAGAAAGTGTTGGGATATTTAAACGACAGCCTCGCCGGTAAAGATTATTTAGTGGGCGGCAGGCTTTCAGGCGCTGATTTTATGGTGGCGTTTGCATTGGATATGCTGGCTACAAACGGCGGTTTGAACGATTATCCGCATCTGCAGCGCTATCTTGAAACATTGGCCGCATTGCCGAGTTGGCAGCGTGCGCAAGCGTTGGAGCGTAAACATAGCGTTTAAATATAGTGGATTAGAAATAAAATAGTTCAATACATTCAGGTGGCTGAGTTTGTCGAAGCCATGCGGTGATTCAAAAGTGGCTTCGACAAACTCAGCCACCTGTTTTGATTTTCACGACATATCAATGTTCAGATTTAATGCTAATCCACTATATATCTGATAAAACCCAGGCCGTCTGAAAAGTATTTGCTTTCAGACGGCCTGGGTTTTGCCATGATTCAACTCAACCACGCCTGCGCGCGGCCATATTGTTACCGATTTCGGCCAGCTTTTCTTGCGGCACTTTCTCTCTGCCCAATTCAAACAGCGGCTCTTCCAGCGCCAGGTGCACATCGTAGCCTGCGGTGAAGCGGTTTAATATCTCAACATCGGGCTTATGGTCGGCATCGTTGCGCAGTTTGTCGAATTCCGCCGCCAGCGCGGTCCAATTGGTATGCAGGCTTTCGTGTTGACGCTGCAATTCGTCGATGTTTGCCCGTGCTTCGGGGGCGTATTGCAGCAGCAGCGGAAAATAGTCGAGCTCTTCGTCTTCGTGATGCAGCGGCGCGGCAACGTTGAAATATTGGCTGATTTGCTGGATGGTTTGCAGCACGATTTTGTTGCAGCCGTTTTCTGCGATATAGGCGGGCAAAAGCTTCACCTGTTCACAAAAGCGGCGCACTTTGCCGTGGCAGGCGAAGAGCATGTCGATTGGTTCGGCGAAGGTGACGCTGCGGGTGTCGAAAAGATTCATATCAAACTCCTTTATTTCGCCTATGATACCGCTTTTGCGTTTGATAAGCCAAGGCCGTCTGAAACGTTGCAGCTTTCAGACGGCCTTGGCTGATAGAGCGAAGCTTTATTTCTGCTTCGGACGGAATGCTTTGCACACGGCTTCGTCGGTTTCGATAAATGCGCCGCCGATTAAATCAACGCAATAGGGAATGGCGCTGAACAGGCCGTGCACTTTGATGTCGCCATTTTCATCACGCACGCCGCCGAGGGTTTCGGCAATCGCTTTCGGGCGGCCGGGCAGGTTGACGATGAGGCATTTGCCGCGGATGCCGGCGGTTTGGCGCGACAAAATGGCGGTGGGCACATAATAAAGGCTGATTTGGCGCATCTGTTCGCCGAAGCCGGGCATTTCTTTGTCGATAACCGCCAGCGTGGCTTCGGGGGTGATGTCGCGCGGGGCGGGGCCGGTGCCGCCGGTGGTGAAAATAAGGTCGCAGCCGTCGGTGTCGGCCATGCGGCAGAGCGCGGCTTCGATTTGCGCCTGCTCATCGGGAATCAGCGCTTCGGCGAAGTTGATGGGATTATTGACGGCGGCCTGCAGCCAGTTTTTCAAGGCAGGGATGCCTTCGTCTTGATAAACGCCGCTGCTGGCGCGGTCGCTGGTGGCAATCAGACCGATGGTGACGGTGGCGGGGTTTTGGTTCATGCGTAATCCTTTTCAGACGGCCTTACAAATCCACCAGCAGATGGCGGATTTTTTCGATGGATTTTTCTGCCTGACGGCTGCGGAATTCGGGCGATTGCATGCGGCTGCCGTTATCGTTGCAGGCGGCCACGCCGATAACGCCGCACAAATGCACGTAGGCGATATTGAGTTCGCGCGCCAACACGGCTTCGGGCATGCCGGTCATGCCGACAATATCGACGCCGTCGTTGCGGTAGCGGCGCACCTCGGCCACAGTGGGCATGCGCGGGCCTTGCAGGCAGCCGTAAACGGCGCGGCGACTGAGCGGCGTGTTGTGGGCAGTGGCGTGTTGCAGCAGCTGCAGGCGCAATTCGCGGTCGTAGGGTGGTGAGAAATCGGTGTAAACCACTTGCTGCGACTGGCCTTCGAAAAAGGTGCAGTCGCGCCCCCAGGTGTAGTCAATCAAATCGTGCGGCACCACCAGCGAGCCCAGCTCCAAATCTTCGTTGACGCTGGTAACGGAGGAAATCGACACGATGCTCGCCACGCCGACCGATTGCAGCGCCCAGATATTGGCGCGGTAGTTGATTTCGTGCGGCGAGAGTGTGTGGTTGAGACCGTGGCGGGCGAGAAATACGATGTCTTGGCTGCCGAGCGAGCCCATCAGTAAGGGCGCGCTGGGCAGGCCGTAGGGCGTGCGCACGATTTGGCGGTGGTTGATTTTGAGTTCGGGCAGGCGGGTCAGGCCGCTGCCGCCGATAACGGCAATCATGGGCGCTCTGCTTTCATGTGGTTCGGATGGTTTATTGTAAAGGATTCGCTGCGGGCTGGATAGCCTGACGGGGCATGGTAAAAGGCCGTCTGAATCCAATCGGTTTCAGACGGCCTTGAATTTAATCTATCGGTTTATTTTACATGTGGCGCGATGATTTGCAGCATTTGCGCCAACACTTTCGGATTGGCCGCCACCACGTCGCCGCTTTCGAGCCAGTCTTCATTGCCGTGCATATCGGTAACGATACCGCCGGCTTCTTTCACCAGCAGCGCACCCGCGGCGATGTCCCACGGTTTGAGGTTGAATTCGAAAAAGCCGTCGAGGCGGCCGCAGGCGAGGGCGCACAGATCGAGCGAAGCCGCGCCTTCACGACGACCGCCGGCGGTTTTGGCGAGGAAGTCTTTCAGAATCGCCAGATAAGTGTCCATCATGCTTTGATCGACCACGGGGAAGCCTGTGCCGATGAGGCAGCGGTTGAGCTCGATGCGGTTGGATACGCGGATGCGGCGGTCGTTCAGCAAAGCGCCTTTGCCGCGCGAGGCCATGTAGAGGTCGTTGCGTTCGGGGGCGTAAACCAGGGCTTCTTGCAGCTTGCCTTTGTGCAGCAGCGCCATTGAAATCGCGTATTGCGGGTGGCCGTGCAGGTAGTTGGTGGTGCCGTCGAGCGGGTCGATAATCCATTCGTATTCGGGCACGGCGGGCACGTCTTGCGCGGCAACTTGGCGGATGCTGATGCCTTCGCGGCTTTTGTCGGCGCGGAAATAGCCGCCTTCTTCGCTGCGGATGAGGTGGTCGGGGTAGCTGTAAAAGAGGGTGTCGAGCAGAATGGCTTCCGATTGGCGGTCGATATCGGAAACGAAATCGTTAAACGCTTTGCTGTCGATTTTGACAGTGTCGAGGCTGGCGGAGGCGCGGATCATCATGTCGCCGGCTTTGCGGGCGGCTTTGAAGGCGGTGTTTAAAATCGGGTTCATGGCAGGCTTTCTAATCGGGTACAATATCGGTTGCCGGGCGGCAAGCAAAACGTCAAACGGCAGAAACCGCGCAGCAGCGCAGCGGCAGGGCGGTTTCCAATGTTAAAGAGCATTTCAGACGGCCTGTTCTTTAATTGGAAAGGAAACGCCGTCTGAAAACATAAGCCGCATTATACGCGCATTCCGAAAATAAAACATGATGAATCACACCCCCGCCGTTCCCGCTTATTTAGACAATATCCACATTATTTTGGCGCGCACCAGCCATCCGGCCAACATCGGCTCGGCGGCGCGGGCGATGAAAACGATGGGCTTGAGCCGCCTCACTTTGGTGGCGCCGCAGCCGATTGTCACACCGATGACGCCTGAGCCGCCCGTGTTTGACCGCGCCAATCCGCAGGCATTCAAGCTGCCGGAGGAGAGCTTTGTGTTGGCGTCGGGCGCGGCCGATGTGTTGGAACGCGCCCGCATCGTGGCCACGCTCGATGAAGCGCTGGCCGACACCACCCTCAGCTGCGCCCTCACCAGCCGCAAGCGCGAGTTGACCTCGCCGCTGCAAACCCCGCGCGAGCTGGTGCCCGAATTGCTGCAGGCCGCGCAGGCAGGGCAGCAGGTGGCGCTGGTGTTCGGCAACGAAACCTTCGGCCTGAGCATCGAAGAAGTGCAGCTGTGCAACCGCCTGATGACCATCAACGGCAACCCCGATTATTTTTCGCTCAATCTGTCGCAGGCGGTGCAGGTGGTGTGTTACGAGCTGTTCAGCCAAGTCGGTATGCCGATGAGCCACCTCGAGCAGGAAAGCAACCCCGCCACCCACGCGCAAATCGCCGGCATGGTCGGCCATCTCGAAAGCGTGATGCACGACATCGGCTTTTTCAACCGACGCAACAGCGAGCGGCTGATGCGGCGGATGCAGAGCCTGTTTGGCCGCGCCAACACGCAAACCGAAGATATCGACATTTTGCGCGGCTTTCTCAACACGGTAAAACGCAACCTCAAATAAATAAGGCCGTCTGAAATGAATTACGCACTCGATGCGCTGTGGTGGCGGCTGACCGACCCCAATGTGCGCGATTTGGCCGCCATCCTCACCGCCCCGCCGCTGTGGCACAGCGGCTGCGAGCTCGGCGTGCGCACGCTGCTGGGCGAACAAGGCTTCCGCTACCTGCTTGCGCTCGACAGCGACTCCGCGCCGCTGCAACAGCATTTGGCCGAAGAAGCCCCGTTCGGCCGCCGCTTGGGGCTGTATGCCGAAAGCCTGCTGGCGTTTTGGCTCGCCAACGCGCCGCACGCGCAACTGCACGCCCGCAATTTGGCGGTAACAGGCGAGGGCGGCCAAACTTTGGGCGCACTCGATTTTGTGGCCGATTTAAACGGCCAGCCCTACCACATCGAATTGACCTGCAAATATTACGGCGATACTGAGGCGAGGCCGTCTGAAATGATCGGTTTAAAGCGCAGCGACCGCCTTGCCGATAAAGCCGCCAAACTGCAACAGCAGCTGGCTTGGTCTGCCGTGCCGCAAGGGCAGGCCGCATTGTCGGCGGCAGGCATCAACCCGCAAACCTTGCAGCGCGCCTCCGTCGTGCGCGGCATCGGTTTTGCCGCCGCCGATGCCGAATGGCAGACCGCGCCGCTCAACCGCTACGGCTGGCACGGCCTCTATCTCGATGCCGGACAAAGCTGGCCGCGTTCAGACGGCCTCGATACGCGCTATTACCCGCTGCCACCGATGCACCTGCTTGCGCCCGCCCGTGTGCCGCCTGCTTATGCGTTGACGGCGGACGCGCTGGCGGAAGTAGCCTACGGCCAAGTGGCGGTATTGGCGCAGCGCCCCGACGGTTATTGGCACGAAGTGGCGCGGATGATGAAAATGCAGGCCGTCTGAACGCGCGAAAATATATTTTACCGGCGCATTTGTGGTACACTTGCAATTTAAATTTTTATCCCCAATTTGCGGGAAAATGAATGCACAAAGCGGGCGGAATGCCTGTTTTGGATTGTTAACACCAACAGAATTAAGGGCTTATAATGAGCGTAACTGTAGAAACTTTGGAAAATCTGGAACGCAAAATCGTGCTGACCCTGCCGTGGGCGGCCATTAATGCGGAAACCGACAAGCGTTTGCAACAAACCCAACGCCGCGTGAAAATCGACGGTTTCCGTCCGGGCAAAGCGCCGCTGAAAATGGTTGAATCTATGTATGGCGCGGGCGTGCAAAACGACGTGATGAACGAGCAGGTTCAAAAAGCTTTCTACGACATCGCCGTCAGCGAAAACCTGAAAGTGGCCGGTATGCCGCGTTTTGAAGGTGTGGAAGAGCAAGACGACCAAGAAGCCTTCAAAGTAGCCGCGATTTTCGAAGTGTTCCCCGAAGTGGCCGTAGGCGATTTGGCTGCCCAAGAAATCGAAAAAGTCACCGCCGAAGTGGGCGATGCCGAAATCGACAAAACCATCGAAATCCTGCGCCAACAACGCACCCGCTTCAACCACGTTGAACGCGAAGCGCAAAACGGCGACCGCGTGATTATCGACTTTGAAGGCAAAATCGACGACGTGGCTTTCGACGGCGGTTCTTCACAAAACTACCCGTTTGTATTGGGCAACGGCCAAATGCTGCCTGAATTCGAAGCCGGCGTATTGGGCTTGAAAGCGGGCGAGAGCAAAGACGTGGAAGTGAGCTTTCCCGAAGATTACCACGGTAAAGACGTGGCCGGTAAAACCGCCGTGTTCACCATCACCCTGAGCAACGTTTCCGAAGCGACCCTGCCGGAAGTGGATGACCAATTCGCCAAAGCCTTGGGCATTGCCGATGGCGATGTGGCCAAAATGCGCGAAGAAGTGAAGAAAAACGTTGAGCGCGAGGTGAGACGCCGCACGCAAGACCAAACCAAAGAAGCGGTGATGGAAGCGCTGCTGAAATCGACCGAAATCCAATTGCCCAAAGCACTGGTGGCCGATGAAGCCGCCCGCTTGGCCGGCGAAATGAAACAAAACTTCGTCAACCAAGGTATGGCCGATGCAGCCAACTTGGATTTGCCCGCCGATATGTTTAACGAACAAGCAGAACGCCGCGTGGCTTTGGGCTTGATTCTGGCCAAAGTGGTGGAAGAAAACCAACTGGAGCCGACTGAAGAGCAAATCAAAGCCGTGGTAAGCGACTTTGCCGACAGCTACGAAGATCCGCAAGAAGTGATCGACTGGTATTTCGCCGACCAACAACGCCTGCAAGGCCCGACTTCTCTGGCCATCGAAGCCAACGTGGTTGAATTTGTGTTGGGCAAAGCCAAAGTTACCGAAAAAGCCTTGTCTTTTGACGAAGTGATGGGCGCGCAAGCCTAAGGCCGTCTGAAAAGCGAAGCATTGGATAAAGCACCAAGCCGGTTTGTGTTTGGTGCTTTTTTACCGAATCATCCTGACAAAGGAGCACATATGAACCCCGTGATTGAAAGCAGCTATTTGGTGCCGACCGTAGTCGAGCAGAGCGGCCGCGGCGAGCGCGCGTTTGATATTTACTCGCGCCTGTTGAAAGAGCGCATCATCTTTATGGTGGGGCCGGTCAACGACCAAACCGCCAATTTGGTGGTGGCGCAGCTGCTGTTTCTGGAAAGTGAAAATCCGGATAAAGATATTTATCTCTACATCAATTCGCCCGGCGGCTCGGTAACGGCGGGGATGTCGATTTACGACACCATGAATTTCATCAAACCCGACGTTTCGACCCTGTGTTTGGGTCAGGCGGCCAGCATGGGCGCGTTTTTGCTGTCGGCCGGCACCAAAGGCAAACGTTTTGCGCTGCCCAACAGCCGCATTATGATTCACCAACCGCTCATCAGCGGCGGCTTGGGCGGTCAGGCTTCGGATATTGAAATCCATGCCCGAGAGTTGCTGAAAATCAAAGAAAAGCTCAACCGTTTGCTGGCCAAACATTGCGACCGCGATTTAGCCGATTTGCAGCGCGACACCGACCGCGACAATTTCATGTCGGCAGAGGAAGCGTTGGCTTACGGTTTGATTGACCAGGTATTGGAAACCCGCGACAGCATGAAAGCGGATTAAGCGGATGCGTGTTTTGCCAAAGCATCGAGTCAAAAAAGGCCGTCTGAACGTTCAGACGGCCTTTTTGTTTCAGGCTTAAAGCAGCTTAGTGGTGATGGCCGTGTGCACCGTGGGCGTGGCCGTGTGCAATTTCTTCTGCAGTCGCATCGCGCACGCTGTCGACGGTGGCTTTGAAGCGGATTTTCATGCCTGCCAGCGGGTGGTTGCCGTCTACCACGGCTTTACCGTCGGCAACATCAGTTACGCGGTAAACGAATACATCGCCGGTTTCGGGGTCGTCGGCTTCAAACATCATGCCGGTTTCAACTTCCACCGGGAAAACGCTGACATCTTCGATGCGCACCAGCTCGGGATCTTGTTCGCCGAAAGCATCGTCGGGCGCAAGTGTGACGTCAACTGTTTCGCCCACTTCTTTGCCGTGCAGCGCTTCTTCCACCAGCGGGAAAATGCCGTCGTAGCCGCCGTGGAGGTAGGCAATCGGCTGTTCGGTTTTGTCAATCATCTGATTGTCGGCATCGAACATTTCGTAGTGGAGCGTGACAACGGAGTTTTTTGCGATGGCCATGTGCAATCCTTTTTTTGTGTGGGAAGAATAATGTTTGATTGTAGCATAGGGCGGCGGCGCTCGGGGAATAAGCGGGCGGGCTTTGATGCGGCTTAAATGATGATAACAATATGGAAATGCTGCTTGTTGGATACTGTCGCATTTTTGCAACTTTTGTCTGGGGACGCTGAAACGGTGCGCAGCGGGCAGAAAAAACAGTTTTTTTGTTATTTAATTTCTTAAATTTTTGAAATATCAAAATAAACTGGGAATGAAGCGGAGGTTTTTCGATAGATTGCACTATTTTATTTGAACTTATTATCAACTTTGCATGACTAAACAGCATATTCTTGTTGAAGTGTGCGCCGGTTTCGTTGCATTGCCCTAGGGGTTGCGGCATAATTGGCGATAAATTCAGCAATGAATTTCTGTTGTAACCGACTGTGTTTTAGGGCATAGCCGGGTTAATTATTCTTCAAGTTTTGATCAAATAAGAGAAGGTATTGAAAATGAAAAAATCACTGTTTGCTGCTGCTTTGATGTCTCTGTTCTTGGCCGCTTGCGGCAACAACGCCGACAAAGCTCAAGAAGCTGCCTCTGCTGCTTCTGAAGCTGTTGTAGAAGCTGCTTCTGCTGCTGTTGAAGCTCAAGAAGCTGCTTCTGAAGCCAAAGCTGACGCTCAAGAAGCTGTTGCTGAAGGTTCTGCTGACGCCGCTTCTGCTGTTGCTGAAGCCGCTTCTGCTGCTGACGCTGCTGCTTCTGCTGTTCAATCAGCTACTGCTGCTGCTTCTGCTGCCAAATAATCATATTCATCCGAATGTGTAAAAAGCAGGATACTTCGGTATCCTGCTTTTGTTTTGTTCTGCGGATGCTGGCGTGGGTGGTATGATGCCGAAACAGATATCTACGGATGGGTTAAGGAATGTTAACGGAAGAATTGAGGCAGGCGCTGACGGCGTTGTTGTCGGAAAATGAGCTTGTTGAAGATGCGCAGCCGTTTTTATTGGATCAGCGTAAACGTTATGAGGGCAGGGCGGATGCGGTGGTGCAGCCTGCCAGCGTGGCGGGCGTGCAGGCGCTGATGCGGTTTTGTGCGGAGCATAAAATCACGGTAACACCGCAGGGCGGCAATACCGGTTTATGTGGCGCGGCGGTGCCGGATGGCGGCGTGTTACTGAATTTGAGCAGGCTCAACCGTATCCGCGAGATTAATCTGGCCGACAATGCCATCACCGTGGATGCCGGTGTAGTGTTGCAAAATGTGCAGCAGGCAGCGGCTGAAGCGGGGCGGCTGTTTCCGTTGAGCCTGGCCAGCGAGGGTTCATGCCAAATCGGTGGCAATATTGCCTGCAATGCGGGCGGCTTGAATGTATTACGCTACGGCGCGATGCGCGATTTGGTGTTGGGGCTGGAAGTGGTGTTACCTGGCGGTGAGCTGGTGTCACACTTGCAGCCGTTGCATAAAAACACCACCGGTTATGATTTGCGCCATCTGTTTATCGGCAGCGAGGGCACGCTGGGCGTGATTACCGGAGCGACTTTGAAATTATTTGCGCAACCGCAAACTGTGGCCACGGCCTGGGTGGGCGTGTCGGCGATTGAAGAAGCGGTAGCGCTGCTGACAGCGGTGCAGGGGCGGTTTGCCGAGCGGTTGCAGAGCTTCGAGCTGGTCAGCCGTTTCGCCCTCGGTTTGTCGTCGGATTTCAGCCAAATTGCCCGACCGGCGGAAGCGCCGTGGCATGTGTTGCTGGAACTGTCGGATTCTTTACCGGATGACGGCCTGAATGATGTGCTGGCGGAATTTTTGGTGGAACACGGTTTTGAGAATGCGGTGTTGGCGCAATCGGAAGCGGAGCGGCAAAGCTTGTGGCGGCTGCGTGAAAATATTTCTGCCTCGCAACGCAATCTGGGTGCCAGCATCAAACACGATATCGCCGTGCCGATTGCGCGGGTGGCCGAATTTGTGCGCGCTTGCGAGCCGGCGCTGCAAGCGGAATTTGCCGATATTCAGGTGGTGGTGTTCGGCCACTTGGGTGACGGCAGCCTGCATTACAACACATTCCTGCCGCAGGTGTTGAGTAATGAAGTGTATGCTTATGAAGATGCAGTGAATACTATCGTATATGAGCAGGTGTTGGCCTGCAGCGGCACGATTGCGGCGGAACACGGCATCGGCCAAGTGAAAAACCAATGGCTGCCGCGCGTGCGCACAGCATCGGAAATTGCGTTGATGCGGGCAGTAAAAGCGCAGCTTGATCCCGATAATCTGTTGAACCCGAATAAGCTGTTGCCTTGAATTTTGGCATAACAAAGGCCGTCTGAACGTTTCAGACGGCCTTTGTTTTATAGGTGTATATTTAGTTTCATTTTACTCCGCTAAAATGAATTTTCCAGCACATTTTAAGATTACATTTTATTTCATGACTTAAATCAAATTAGTAATTTTATTTCTTTAAAAAGGCTTACGAAGCCCAAAAGAAAGGCGTATCCTAACGTTATAAATTTTCTTCTTACTATTGTTTAATTAAACCAAAACAGGAGTTTATTGTTATGACTGCCACCTTGCAAGAGCATTCCGCCGCTTGGGCCGGTTTCCAATCGGGCGATTGGGAAAGCAACGTAAACGTACGCGACTTTATCCAGAAAAATTATACGCCTTATGAAGGTAGAGGTGATTTTCTGGCTCCGGCCACCGAAGCCACAGTAAAACTGTGGGACAGCGTGTTGGAAGGCATTAAGGTTGAAAACCGCACCCATGCGCCTTATAAAATTGATTCGCAAATTGTAGCCGGCATCAACAGCCATGCAGCAGGCTATATCGACAAAGATTTGGAAACCATCGTCGGCTTGCAAACCGATGAGCCGCTCAAACGTGCCATTATGCCTTACGGCGGCCTGAAAATGGTGATGGATTCCTGCAAAATCTATGAAAGCCCGTTGAATCCGGAAGTGCAAAAAGCGTTCACCGAATACCGCAAAACCCACAACCAAGGCGTGTTTGACGTCTACACTCCCGATATCCGCCGCTGCCGCAAATCCGGCGTGCTCACCGGCCTGCCCGATGCTTACGGTCGCGGTCGCATCATCGGCGACTACCGCCGCGTAGCGCTTTACGGTATTGATTTTCTGATGGCTGACAAAGTGGCTCAGTTCAACTCTTTGCAGGCCGATTTGGAAGCCGGTAAAGATTTGGAAGAAGTCATCCGCCGTCGCGAAGAAATCAACGACCAACACAAAGCGCTCGGTCAGATGAAAGAAATGGCCGCCCGCTACGGCTTCGATATTTCCCGTCCCGCCGCCAATGCCCGCGAAGCGGTGCAATGGACTTATTTCGGCTATCTGGCTGCCGTGAAATCGCAAAACGGCGCAGCGATGTCGTTTGGCCGCGTGGCAACCTTCCTCGATATCTATATCGAACGCGACCTGAAAGCAGGCGTGTTGACCGAAAGCGAAGCGCAAGAACTGATTGACCATTTGGTGATGAAACTGCGCATGGTGCGCTTCCTGCGTACGCCCGAATACGATGAACTGTTTTCCGGCGATCCGATTTGGGCAACCGAATCTATCGGTGGCATGGGCTTGGACGGCCGCACGCTGGTGACTAAAAACAGCTTCCGCTTCCTGCACACGCTCTACAACATGGGTCCGTCACCCGAACCGAACATCACCGTGTTGTGGTCTGAGCAGCTGCCGGAAGGCTTCAAACACTTTTGCGCCAAAGTATCCATCGACACTTCGTCTATCCAATATGAAAACGACGATTTGATGCGCCCGGACTTCAGCAGCGACGATTACGCTATTGCCTGCTGCGTGAGCCCGATGGTGGTCGGCAAGCAAATGCAGTTTTTCGGCGCCCGCGCCAACTTGGCCAAAACCATGCTGTATGCCATCAATGGCGGCGTGGACGAAAAATCCAAAGAGCAGGTTGGTCCGAAAACCGAGCCGATTTTGGATGAAGTGTTGGATTATGAAACCGTGTTGAACCGCATGGATAACTTCATGGATTGGCTGGCCACACAATACGTGACCGCGCTGAACATCATCCATTACATGCACGACAAATATTCCTACGAAGCCGCTTTGATGGCGCTGCACGACCGTGACGTGAAACGCACCATGGCTTGCGGTATTGCCGGTTTGTCGGTAGCCGCCGACTCGCTCGCTGCCATCAAATACGCCAAAGTGCGCCCGGTGCGCGATGAAAACAACATCGCCGTCGACTTCGAAATCGAAGGCGAATACCCGCAATTCGGTAACAACGATGACCGTGTCGACGACATCGCCTGCGATTTGGTTGAGCGCTTTATGAAAAAAGTGGCCTCACATGCCATGTATCGCAACGCCACGCCGACCCAATCGGTGCTGACCATTACCTCCAACGTGGTTTACGGCAAAAAAACCGGCAACACGCCCGACGGCCGCCGCGCAGGCGCACCGTTCGGCCCGGGTGCCAACCCGATGCACGGTCGCGATGTCAACGGAGCGGTTGCTTCCTTGAGCTCTGTGGCCAAACTGCCGTTTGAGTTTGCCAAAGACGGTATTTCCTACACCTTCTCGATTGTGCCGGGCGCTTTGGGTAAAGACGACTCTTCACGCGAGAAAAACCTCTCCGGCCTGATGGACGGCTATTTCCACCACGAGAGCGGCGTAGAAGGCGGCCAGCACTTGAATGTGAACGTGCTCAACCGCGAAATGCTGATTGAAGCGATGAACGACCCCGAGCTGTATCCGCAGCTGACCATCCGCGTGTCGGGCTATGCCGTCCGTTTCAACTCGCTCACCAAAGAGCAGCAGCAAGACGTCATCACCCGCACCTTTACCGCCAGCATGTAAACGGCCGGGTAGGGTAAAAGAATGCCGGGTATCGTTACCCGGCATTTTTACGACTTGCAGAAGACAGGTAAACCGACAAGAAAAGCATGGGATTATAGTGGATTAGATTTGAATCAGGACAAGGCGGGGAGCCGCAGACAGTACACCTAGTACGGCAAGGCGAGCCAACGCTGTACTGGTTCAAATCTAATCCACGATACAAAAGCTTTCAGACGGCCTTTCTTTTATAATGTAAGCCGCATCATCGTTATTAATTTATTGATTTTGAAACAGAACACACATATGAAAACCTATACCATCGAATCCGACGCCACAACGGAAATCAAAGCGGAAGGCCACCGCCATTACCATGGCAAAGGCATCGTCCATTCCATCGAAAGCTGCGGCACCGTCGATGGCCCCGGTCTGCGTTTTGTGTTGTTTATGCAGGGCTGCCTGATGCGCTGCCTGTATTGCCACAACCGCGATACTTGGGACATGCACACCGACAAAGCGCAGGAATTGACCGTTGCGCAGGTGATGAAGCAGGTGATTTCTTACCGCCATTATCTGAAAGCCACCGGCGGCGGCGTTACGGCGACCGGCGGCGAGCCCTTGCTGCAATACGAATTTATCCGCGACTGGTTCACCGCCTGTCATGAAAACGATATCCATACCTGTCTCGATACCAACGGCTATGCGCTGCATTACGATGACATCATGGATGATTTAATCGATCACACCGATTTGGTGATGCTCGATTTGAAGCAAATCGACCCCGAAATCCACAAAGTGTTGGTGGGCATTCCCAACACCAAAACGCTGAAATTCGCCCGCTATCTGGCCGAACGCAACCAGCCTGCGCGGGTGCGCTATGTGATTGTGCCGGGCTACACCGACGACGACCGCTCGGCGCATCTGCTCGGTGAATTTATCGGCGACATGGAAAACGTCGAAACCGTGGAGCTGCTGCCGTATCATGAATTGGGCGCGCACAAATGGACATTATGCGGCGACGAATACAAACTCAAAGGCGTGCATCCGCCGCCCAAGGAAACTGTGTTGCATATCAAAGAAATTCTCGAAGGCTACGGCAAAAACATCATTTATTGAACAGGTCGGCAGGGGAGGCCGTCTGAAAGGCCGCGCCGTATTTTGTTAACTGTAAACCTGAAAGGCCGTCTGAAAGCCTTATATTTAGGCAAGTTTCATACCAGTTTTTCAGACGGCCTTTGTGTTATCATGCGCGCTTGATTCAATAAAGCACCGGATATGGAAAAAACCGTTTACCTCTACACCGACGGCGCCTGCAAGGGCAACCCCGGAGCGGGCGGCTGGGGCGTGTTGATGCGCTACGGCGGGCATGAAAAAGAATTGTTCGGCGGCGAAGCCGATACCACCAACAACCGCATGGAGCTGATGGCCGTGATTGAAGGCTTGGCTGCACTCAAGCGCCGTTGCCGCGTGCAAATCTACACCGACTCGCAATATGTGAAAAACGGCATGGAAAGCTGGATACACGGCTGGAAGCGCAACGGCTGGAAAACCGCCGCCAAAAAGCCGGTGAAAAACGACGATTTGTGGAAAGCGCTCGATGAGCAAGTGCAGCGTCATGATGTGCATTGGACGTGGGTGAAAGGGCATGCCGGACATGCCGAAAACGAGCGTGCCGATGCCTTGGCCAATCGCGGCGCGGCACAGTTTGCCTGAATTTAAAGTTAGGTTAAAAGGCCGTCTGAAAGCCCTTTCAGACGGCCTGATACATTAAAATAACACTTATTCTCTATTAAGGCCGACAGCCATGACCGATTGCCCGATTTGCAGCGCACGAGATGAAGAAATTTTGTGGCAAAACGATAAGCTGCGCGTGATTGCCGTGCACAACGAAGCCAACGCTCCCGCGTTTTGCCGGGTAATTTGGCGGGCGCATGCGGCGGAAATGACCGATTTAAATGCAGACGAACGCGACGAAATCATGCAGGCCGTGTATCGAGTGGAAGCGGCCATGCGCCAAGTGTTCCGACCCGCCAAAATCAATTTGGCCAGCTTGGGCAATATGGTGCCGCATCTGCATTGGCACGTGATTGCCCGCTTCGACAACGACGCCAACTTTCCCGCGCCCATCTGGGCAGCCGCGCAGCGCGAAGCTGCCATGCAGCTGCCCGACAACTGGCCGCAGCAGATTCGTGCGCTGCTTGAGGCCGTCTGAAGACTTTTCCGAACATTCAAACAATTATCGAGGATTCCCATGTCTTGGCAACCTTCCCGCCGCCATTTCCTACGCGCCTCCGCCGCTGTTGCCGGTGCGGGCTTATTGCAAGCCTGCGGCAGCACGCAGACACCTTCAACCCCGCTCCAACCCAAAGACCGACCCGTGCAACCGAAACGACCGACCAGCCGCTCCGGCGACACCGTATTGCGCGTTGTGGCTCCGTCCGGCTATGCCGACAACAGCAGCCGCATCGAAACCGGCCTCACCCGCCTTTACAACGCCGGTTTCACCGTCACCAACCAACAGGCCGCCTACCGCCGCTATCAGCGTTTTGCCGGTAGCGACGCCGAGCGCATCGCCGATTTTGAAGACGTGGCCAAAGGCCGCGTCGCCACGCCCAAAGTGTTGATGGGTTTGCGCGGCGGTTATGGCGCCGCACGCCTGCTGCCGAATATCGACTTCGCCAGCCTCGGCGCGCGCATGCGCGAGCGCGGCACATTGTTTTTCGGTTTCAGCGACGTGTGCGCCATCCAGTTGGCATTGCTGGCCAAAGGCAATATGAGCAGCTTTGCCGGGCCGATGGTTTACAGCGAATTCGGCAAACCGCAGCCGAGCACCTACACCATGGATGCGTTTATCAACGGCAGCACCAACAGCGAAAACACCATCATGGTTTCCAGCATCCAGCGTCGCGACGTCAACGTGGAAGGCACGTTCTGGGGCGGCAACCTGAGTGTGTTGGCTTCATTGGCCGGTTCGCCCTATATGCCTGATGTCGATGGCGGCATTCTGTTTCTCGAAGACGTAGGCGAGCAGCCTTACCGTATCGAGCGCATGCTGCAAACGCTGCACCTCTCTGGCGTGTTGGCCAAACAGCGCGCCATCGTATTCGGCGATTTCCGTATGGGCAATATCCGCGATGTATACGACAGCAGCTACGATTTCACCGCCGTTATCAACACCATCCAGCGCGTGGCCAAAGTGCCGGTGCTCACCGGTTTCCCGTTCGGACATGTGGCCAACAAAGCCACTTTCCCGCTGGGTGCGCATGCCAAAATCCGCAGCAGCGGCAACGGCGGCTATTCGGCAACCTTCAGCGGCTATCCGACACTTGATGCCAACAGCCTGAGCCTGAATACCTTGCTGCCGCCGCCGGTAACCTTCGATGCGTTCGGCACTTCGTTTGAAAGCGCTCCGGCAGTAGAAGATACGGTGACCGAATAAGGCGGATAAATACTTTTCTCAGGCTGTATGAAGGATTTGGCATACTTGAAATAAGTACCAAGCCCTTTCAGACGGCCTGAAATTTTTGTGTCATCCGGTTTGGTTGTTGTTGCGGAAGAAGGGCAATAAGCGCCGTGTTCTGCAGAATCCCTGCTTTCAAATTCATTAACTGCCGCAAAAAAACGGATACCCGTCGGTATCCGTTTTTGTCTGCAAGCGGTTTATACCACTGCTTCTTCTTTTTTCTTCTGCGGCTTGGCCAGGTTTTCGCGGTTGAGGCCGAACATCAGCAGCAGCGGGCTGGCCACCAACACGGAAGAGTAGATGCCGAACACGATGCCGATGGTCAGCGCCAGCGCAAAGCCGTGCAGGGCTGCGCCGCCGAAGATCAGCATCGATAACACCATGGCTTCAGTAGAGCCGTGGGTGATGATGGTGCGGCTCATGGTGGCGGTGATGGCGTTGTCGATAATTTTCGGCACACTTTGGTTGCGCATAGCCGGTTTGCGGAAGTTTTCACGGATACGGTCAAACACCACCACTGATTCGTTTACCGAATAACCGAGCACCGCCAAAATACCGGCCAATACCGTCAGGGAAAATTCCCATTGGAAAAAGGCAAAACAGCCGAGAATAATCACCACGTCGTGCATATTGGC
The DNA here is from genome assembly GCA_964451565.1 of uncultured Neisseria sp. Classification (GTDB taxonomy): domain Bacteria; phylum Pseudomonadota; class Gammaproteobacteria; order Burkholderiales; family Neisseriaceae; genus Neisseria. The sequence continues at coordinate 12,820 of CAYVIS010000002.1, read as the reverse complement.
GATAATTGCCGACACGGCAAAGCGCCATTCGAAGCGCATGGAAAGGTAGATGATGATGCCGACCACCACCATGCCCAAGGCGAGCAGGCCGTTGTTTACCAGCTCTTCACCGACTTGCGGGCCGATAAATTCGACCTGACGCAGGCTGACATCGGGATTATTCTGCTTCAACAGGTTCATCACGTCATTCGACAATTGTGCAGAGGTGAGGCCTTCTTTATTCGGCAGACGAATCATGATGTGGCGGTTGGTGCCCATCGCCTGCACCTGAACTTCGCCTATATTGAGCGATTCCAGTTTCTGGCGCACATTATTCACTTCCACGCCTTGCTCGTATTGCACTTCCATTACTGTGCCGCCGGTAAATTCAACCGAGTAGTTGAGGCCTTTGGTGACCAGAAAGAATACGGCTAAGATAAAGGTCACCAGCGAGATGAATGTGGTGAGCTTGCCGTAGCTCATAAACGGAATATCGCGTTTGATTTTAAAGAATTCCATATCGTTTACTCCTTCGCAGCCGCTTGAGCGTCGGGTTTCCACACCGAGCCGATGGATACGTTTTTCAGATGGCGGCGGCGGCCGTACCAAAGGTTAACCAGCGAACGCGACACCACAACAGATGAATACATCGACGTGAGAATGCCCAAACAGTGCACCACGGCAAAGCCGCGTACGGGGCCGGAGCCGAAAATCAGCAGGGCGATACCGGCAATCAGCGAAGTGATGTTGGAATCGACGATGGTCGCCCAAGCATGTTGGTAGCCCAGATTGATGGCAACTTGCGGCGGCGCACCGTTGCGCAGCTCTTCGCGGATACGCTCGTTAATCAACACGTTGGAGTCAATCGCCATGCCCAGCGTGAGCGCGAGTGCGGCGATACCGGGCAGCGTCAGCGTCGCCTGCAAAGCTGAAAGAATCGCAATCAGAAACAGCAGGTTGGCTGAGAGGGCGATTACGGAAAAAATACCGAACATGCGGTAGTAAATCATCATAAACAATGCCACGGCGGCAAAACCCCATAAGGTGGAGTGGAAACCTTTTTGGATATTTTCCTTGCCGAGCGACGGGCCGATGGTGCGTTCTTCCACAATCTGCATCGGCGCAGCCAGCGAACCTGCGCGCAGCAGCAGCGAGGTATCGTTGGCTTCTGCTGTGCTCATGCTGCCGGAAATCTGCACGCGGCCGCCGGTGATGGCGGAGCGGATAACCGGCGCGGTCACCACTTCGGCCTTGCCTTGATCAATCAATACCATCGCCATGCGTTTGCCGACATTGCGGGCGGTGAGGTCGCCGAAAATATTGCCGCCGGTGTTGTCGAGGTTGATGCTGACGGCGGGTGCGCCCATTTCATCGAAGCTCGGCTGCGCATCATTGATGTTGTCACCGGTCAATTCAACCTGCTTGTTCACCAAAGTGGGCAGGGGTTGCTCGTCTGCCGTATAAAGCAGCTCGTAGCCGCTCGGCACATTGCCCGCCAATGCCGCCTGCACGTTGGCCGGATCGTCGTCTACCATGCGCACTTCCAGCGTGGCGGTGCGGCCGATAATGTCTTTGGCTTTGGCGGTATCCTGCACGCCGGGCAGCTGCACCACGATGCGGTCGGCACCCGATTGCTGAATCACCGGCTCGGCGACGCCCAATTCGTTGACGCGGTTGTGCAAGGTGTTGATGTTTTGTTTCACCGCATCGGTGCGCACTTTGTTGAGCACTTCTTGCGAAAGGGTGAGCACCAAATCATTGCCGTTGGGTGTGAACGTGGCTTCGGGCAGCAGGCGGCGCAGCTCGGGCAGCGCTTTCTGCAAATCGGCGCTGTCTTGGAAAGGCACGGTCAGGCTGTTGTCGGTTTGACGGGCGGTGCCGGTGCGGATGTTCATACGGCGTAATTCGCGGCGGATGTCGCCCGAATAGCGCTCAAACGTTTTCTGCATCGCCGCCTGCATGTCTACCTGCATAGTGAAATGCACGCCGCCGCGCAAGTCGAGGCCGAGAAACATCGGATTGGCCTTGATTTTCGCCATCCATTCGGGGCTGTCGGCCAAGAGGTTGAGCGCAGTAATGTAGCCGTCGCCCAGCGTGTTTTCAATGACATCGCGGGCTTTAAGCTGTGCTTCCGCATCTTGGAAACGCACTTTGAGCGAATTGTCGACGACAAACATGCCGTCGGTGGGAATATTGGCCGCCTGAAGCGCAGCAGCCACGCGTGCTTCGGTTTGATCGTTGATGACGATGGCCTGGCGGTTGGTGGATACCTGCACGGCCGGCGTTTCCCCGAAAAGATTGGGCAGGGTATACACCACGCCCAAAATCACGGTAAGCGCAATCAGCAGGTATTTCCAAAGCGGATAACGGTTCATGTTAAACCTTACATGTTATATAAAGACAAACAGCCGCAGCAGGACGCGGCGGCTTTTGCAGAAGCTTGGATTAAGCGGATTTGCTGGCGATGGCGTTGCGTTCCACTTCAACAATCACGCCTTTGGCAATCTCAATCGAGAAAAACTGCTCGCCCACATTGGTAATGGTGCCTGCAAAACCGGAAGCCAGAATCACACGGTCGCCGCGTTTGAGTTCGGAAATCATCGCCTGGTGTGCTTTGAATTTCTTTTGCTGCGGGCGCATAATCAGAAAGTAGAAAACCACCAAAATCAAAGCCAGCGGGGCAAATTGCATCAAAACACTCGGTTGGGCAGCAGCATCGGCAGCATAAGCGAAGTCAATCATGTGTTGTCCATTCTAAAATTATAGTTAGTGAAAACAGTCAAAACAGCAAACCCTTTTGGATAAGCCGTTCAAAGTAAGCTATTCTAAAGGGCAGAGAAGATTTTTCCAAGAAGTTTCCGTATTATTAACCATATTTATCAGTGTGGCCGTCTGAAAGCCGCTGCAAGACATCGGAATAACGCAGATAGCCGACACAGGCACAAACGTAAAATCAAAGGAGGTTGGGGGGTGAAAGTCTGGTTGAGAAAACTGTTGGGACGCAGACCGCGCAGCGCATGGGTGAGCCACCCCATTTTCCTGCAACACGAGCCGGGCAGCAGTCATCCCGAATCGCCCCAACGCCTCGCCGCCATCGAAGCCGAGCTGCAAGCGCAGCAAATTTGGCCGCGATTCAAATACATCGAAGCAGAAGAAGCCGCCGACAAACAACTGGCACTGGTACACCCGACCAAATACCTGAATTTCCTCGAATCCGTGCAGCCGCAGCCCGGCAAAATCTACCGCATCGACGACGATACCATCATGAGCCACGATTCGCTGGCCGCTGCCCGCTACGGCGCAGGCGCCGTGATTAAAGCCGTGGATAAAGTTATCGGCCAACACGCCTGGCATGCTTTCTGCGCGATCCGCCCGCCCGGCCACCACGCCCAAAGCGACAAAGCAGGCGGTTTCTGCCTGATTAACAGCATTGCCGTTGCCGCTATGCATGCCATTGCCCAACACCGCCTGCAGCGCATCGCCATCATTGATTTTGATGTCCACCACGGCAACGGCACCGCCGAAATCTTTAAAGAAGACCCGCGCATTCTGTTTCTCAACAGCTGCGAAGGTGATTTATATCCCTTTCCCGACCCTGCTGCCGACAGCGCCAACACCGTCAACCTCATTTTCCCACCCGATAGCGGCAGCCCCGAATTCAGGCAGCAAGTGCGCACCCGATGGCTGCCGCGCTTGGCTGCATTCAAACCGGAGCTGGTATTACTCTCCGCCGGTTTTGACGCCCACCGCGACGACGAAATAGGCCGTCTGAACCTGCACGAAGCCGATTACGCCTGGCTCACCCACAAAATCATGCAGGCCACAGGCGAATGCCAAGGCCGCATCGTTTCCGTGCTCGAAGGCGGCTATCAGCTCGACAGTCTCGCCAAAAGCGCCGCCGCACATTTGTATGTGTTAACCGGCTTGGGCAAGCCGAAATGTGCGGTGGAATATGATGCTTATCTGAAAACGCTTCGGCAAGAAACCTCCGAGGCCGTCTGAAAGCGTTCAGACGGCCTCAGCATTCCATTGAAGAAAAACGCGTTTTTTTGTACAATCACGCATCTTTCCCACAGGCAGAGGCTTGCTGCAAGCGCTCTGCCTGAAATCATTATTTTATAGAGCCATTATGTCGAATATTCCCGAACAGGTGCGCCAGCGCCGCACGTTTGCCATCATTTCCCACCCCGATGCGGGTAAAACCACGCTTACGGAAAAGCTGTTGTTGTTTTCAGGTGCGATTCAGAGTGCGGGTACGGTGAAGGGTAAGAAGAGCGGCAAGTTTGCCACTTCCGACTGGATGGAAATCGAGAAGCAGCGCGGCATTTCGGTGGCTTCTTCAGTGATGCAGTTTGAGTATCACGACCACACGGTCAATCTGCTCGACACCCCGGGTCACCAAGATTTCTCGGAAGACACTTACCGCGTGCTCACCGCTGTGGACAGCGCGCTGATGGTGATTGATGCGGCCAAAGGTGTGGAAGCGCAAACCATCAAGCTGCTGAATGTGTGCCGCTTGCGCAATACGCCGATTGTGACGTTTATGAACAAATACGACCGCGAGGTGCGCGATTCGCTGGAGCTGCTCGATGAAGTGGAGAGCGTGTTGCAAATCCGCTGTGCGCCGGTCACTTGGCCGATCGGCATGGGCAAAAACTTTAAGGGCGTGTATCACATTCTGAACGACGAAGTGTATCTGTTTGATGCGGGTGGCGAGAAGCTGCCGCATGAATTTGAAGTGATTCAGGGCATCGCCAATCCGCGTTTGGATGAGCTGTTTCCGCTGGAAATGGACAATCTGCGCGCGGAAATCGAGCTGGTGCAGGCGGCATCGAATGAATTCAATTTGGAAGAATTTTTGGCGGGTGAGCTGACGCCGGTGTTTTTCGGCTCGGCGATTAACAATTTCGGCATTCAGGAAATTTTGAATTCGCTGATTGATTGGGCACCGTCGCCGAAAGAGCGCGACGCCACTGTGCGCATGGTGTCACCCGATGAAGAAAAATTCTCCGGTTTTGTGTTTAAAATTCAAGCAAATATGGATCCGAAACACCGCGACCGCATCGCCTTTTTGCGCGTGTGTTCGGGCAAATTCGAGCGCGGCATGAAGATGAAACACTTGCGCATCAACCGCGATATTGCCGCTTCAAGCGTGGTGACGTTTATGTCACACGATCGCGAATTGGTGGAAGAAGCTTATGCGGGCGACATCATCGGCATTCCCAACCATGGCAATATCCAAATCGGCGACAGTTTTTCCGAAGGCGAAGCGCTGGCATTTACCGGCATTCCGTTTTTCGCGCCGGAGTTGTTCCGCAGCGTGCGCATCAAAAACCCGCTGAAAATGAAGCAGCTGCAAAAAGGCTTGCAGCAGTTGGGCGAAGAGGGTGCGGTGCAGGTGTTCAAACCGCACAGCGGCGCGGATTTGATTCTCGGCGCGGTCGGCGTGTTGCAGTTTGAAGTGGTGACTTCGCGCTTGGCCGCGGAATACGGCGTGGAAGCGGTGTTCGATTCGGCCAGCATTTGGTCGGCGCGCTGGATCTCGTGCGACGATAAGAAAAAACTGGCTGAGTTTGAAAAAGCCAATGCAGGCAATCTTTCGATTGATGCCGGCGGCAATCTGGCTTACCTTGCGCCCAACCGTGTGAATTTAAGCTTAACGCAAGAGCGTTGGCCGGATATTGTGTTCCACGAAACACGCGAGCATTCGGTGAATCTGAATGACTGATATTCTTGTAAAATTGCTGATTGCATCAGCGTGAAATCATCCATGCTGTCATTCCGGCGCAGGCGGAATCTATTTTCGGCTTCAGCCAAGTTGTTTCTAGCTTCGTTTTAAGTTGGAAGGGGATGGATTCCGGCCTGCGCCGGAATGACGGGGCTGCTGGTTATTTTTAAGGTATGTGTATTTTTCAAAGTTTGCTGTCTGACTGAATGTGCGATTGGCAGTAAAGGCCGTCTGAAACCTCGGGTTTCAGACGGCCTTTTTATGTTTCGTTTAAAGCTGTAATAAAAAGTAAAAATATTTATTGATAAATTTATATAAATAATATAAATTCTCATTATTCTTTTTATGGGGTATGCAGTTTTAATAATAATAGAGAGAAGAGAGCATGAAGCATACACAATGGATGCCGCTGACAATGTGGGTGGCAGCGATGTTTACGGTTCCGGCTGCGGCGGAAACGGTCGAGCTGGAATCGATAGAAGTGCAGGGCAAACGTCCGACGGCACAGCCTGCGGCAGAGCGGAAAAACCGCGCCGCCATCGAGCAGGAAATTATTCGCGACAATGCCGATTTGGTGCGCTATTCGGTGGATGCCGGCATCAGCGACGGCGGCCGCCACCAAAAAGGCTTTGCCATGCGCGGGGTGGAGGCCAACCGCGTCGGCATCAACATCGACGGCGTGGCCTTGCCCGACATGGAAGAAAATTCGCTGTATGGCCGCTACGGCAATTTCAACAGCGCCCGTCAGAGCATTGATCCGGAATTGGTGCGCGATATTGAAATGGTGAAAGGTGCCGATTCGTTTCAAGTCGGCAGCGGCGCCTTGGGTGGGGCGGTGAACTACCGCACGCTGAATGCACAAGATTTGCTGCTGCCCGGCCGCAGCTTCGGCGGCATGGTGAAAAGCGGTTACGGCAGCCGTAACCGCGAGTGGACGAACACGCTCGGCGTGGGCGCGCAAACCGAGCGCTTCGACATGGCTTTGCTGTATTCGCAGCGGCGCGGTCATGAAACCAAAAGCGCGGTCAAAGGCGAAGACACTTACGGCAGCGGCCGCGGCCTGCCCGATCCGGCCAAATATCAAAATCACAGCTATCTGGCCAAATTCGGCTTTCAAATAAACGATGCCCATCGCATTGGCGCGGCGGTAAACGGTCAGCAGGGCAGCCGTTATACCAAAGAATATTCCTATGCTTTGTTTGGCAGCCAATGGCGCGATGCCGACGACAAACACCAACGTTTCAATGCTAACCTGAATTATGAATGGACGCCCGATTCCCAATATCTGGCGCTGTTGCGTTTGGATGCCGATTATTAGAAAACTGGTTTGGATGCGGTCAATTTTAAAGGCACGCGTAACTGGTTTACTGATGTGCCGGAGTTGGACGAAATCTACGACCGCCGTATCGACTCCGAATACAAACGCCTGACGCTGCGCCTCGACAGTCAGCCTTTGCAGTGGGGCGGCGCGCATATCTTGTCGTTCAAAACCTTTATCGGCCGCCGCGATTTTGAAACCATTAATTACGATACCGTCGGTGTGGGCAGAAGCTGGCAACGGCAAAGCGTTTCAACCATCCAATATCCGATGAAAACCACCCAATACGGCTTTTCATTACTGGACAATATTACGTGGAATTCGATATTTTCCAGCCGCATCGGCGTGCGCTACGACCATGAAAAAGTCGCCCCCAAAGAGCTAAACGCCGCCTGCAGCAGCGCTTGTTTGGCTGAAGGTAAACCCGCCGGCAATTCGTTTAACAATTGGAACGGCCTGCTCGGCCTCAACGCGCAGCTCAATCCCAACTGGCAGCTCGGCTACACTTTGAGCAGCGGCCATCGCGTGCCAACCGCATCGGAAATGTATTTCACCTTTGAAAACGCCTATGGCACTTGGCAATCCAACCCCAACCTGAAAGCCGAACACAGCCTCACCCATACCTTATCTTTGCAGGGCAGCGGCGAAGCAGGTGATTTGGATGTCAATCTGTATCAGAGCCGCTACCGCAATTTTTTGGTCGAACGTGAAAATATTGTGGCCACACTCAATCCGTATTATGACCAATGTTCATGGTATGGCTGCCCACAATACGACCAAACGCCGAAGCACCAAATGGTCAACCTCGACAAAGCCCGCATTTCCAGCATCGAGCTGAAAGGCCGTCTGAACCTGCACCGTGTGTTGCCGGTGGCCGAAGGCTGGAAACTTTCCGGCGGCTTGGGCTACAGCAAAGGCAAGCTTTCCGACGATACCAGCCTGCTGTCGATTCAGCCCTTGAAAGCCATCATCGGCCTTGATTACGAGCAGCCGGAAGGCCGCTGGGGCGTGTTTTCACGGCTCACCTATCTGGGCAAGAAAAAGCCTGCCGATGCCCAAGTGAGCGAAATCAGCGGCTCGCGCGGCAACCTGCAGCAAAACACCGTCACCTATCGCTGGCTCAACGGCTCGGCGGCCGTGTTTGACCTCTACGGCTACTACCGCCCCACCAAAGCGCTCACCCTGCGCGCCGGCGTGTATAACCTGTTTGACCGCAAATACCACACTTGGGACAGCCTGCGCGGCATCAACGCCAACAGCACCACCAACAGCGTCGACCGTGAAGGCAAAGGGCTGGCGCGCTTTTATGCTCCCGGCCGCAACTTTGCCGTGGCCTTGCAATATAAGTTTTAACCCTGTTCAGACGGCCTGAACCTTCAGAGGCCGTCTGAAAAAAACATTGAAAAAGGAAAAGAGAAATGACGGAAACAACCTTTGCCCAACGCCTGAAAGAAGAAAACCGCACCACCCACGACAGCGTCGATCACTTGGTGATGTCGGTGCAGCCGTTTGCCAATCCCGCAAACTACACCCTGTTTTTGAAACTGCAATCGGTGTTCCATAAAATCGTTAACCCCATCTATCAGAACGCCGAACTCAACCGCCTGATTCCCGAACTGGCCGATATGGCGCGCTATGATGCCGTGGTGCAGGATTTGCACGACTTGGGCAGCGAGCCGTATGCGTGTGCAGGCAGCTTGCCGCAGCCGCAGGGCAACGAAGCCATCGGCTGGCTGTATTGCGCCGAAGGCTCGAATCTGGGTGCGGCATTTTTGTTTAAAGATGCGCAGAAACTCGACTTTACCGCCGAACACGGCGCGCGCCATCTGGCACCGCATCCCGACGGACGCGGCAAACATTGGCGCGAATTTGTCGATTACCTGAACGATTTGGGCTTGGACAAAACAGCGCAAGACGAAGCGATTGCGGGCGCGAAAGATGCGTTTGCGTTTTACAAAGTGATTCTGTGTGAAATTTTCGGTTTGCCGGAAGGGGCGGAGGCGCCACAGCAGGTGGATTGACGCAGCTAATAGCAGGTTTATTGGTCATTTTTCCAACGAAAATGCATTTAGCAAAAGCTCAGGCCGTCTGAAAGTCAATCTTTCAGACGGCCTTATGCTGTTTTGTGCATCAAGCGCGCGTTGCTGCTAAGGTAAACAGTTCGGCCACGGCGGCCAGACGCAGGGTATCGTTGCCCCAGTGGCGGGCTTGCAGGCGGCGCATCCACAGCATCGGGCGCACGCTGGCGTGGATTTGTTGCACGATATCGGCGGGAATCTGTGATTGCTGTTGCTGCCAGAGACGGGCGGCGGCGGCGAGGTTGCCGCGCTTTTTCAACCAGTTGGCGCTGGATTGGAAATAGCAGAGGTAGTCGCGGCTTTGGCATTGGCAGAGGCTCATGTGCAGGCCGGGGTCGTCTTCGAAGTCGATAAAGCCGATATCGCCGTTGTCTTGCACGATGATGTTGCGCACAAAGGCCTGGCTGAGGTATTGGCCTTGTTCATGCACGCTGCGCAGGGCGTCGAGGCCGCGTTGCCAATAGCCGAGCTGGTCGGTATCGTTTTCGATAAAGTGCAGCAGGTTGTGGTCGCCCAGATGGCTGAACATGAGGCCGTCTGAAGCTTCGGCCAGCAGGCGCGGGGCAGGGATGTTGTCGGCGGCCAGTGCTTTCAGACGGCCTGCTTCGATGGCAATAGCGGCTTGGCCGCCGCAGTTGGGCACGGGTTGCAGCGCGCCGAGATTGAGGGTTTTGGCGAGGATGCCGAGCAGGGTGTAGCGCCATTGCGGAATGGTTTTGCCCACTTTGCGCACCCACACGCTTTCGCCGTCGGGCAGCGTGTGGCGGCGGATGGTGTCGGTTTGGGCGGCGAGTATGTCGGCCAAGAGGGTGGCGTAGTCGGTCATCGGCGGGCGTCTTGAATGCGGTAATAAGTGGAGCCGATTACCGAGGCGGTGCGGCGCAACGGTTTGCCGCCGGGAATGCTGCGGTGGCGCAATGCTTCAAACGGGCGCAGGCGGCTGTCGTCGCCCAAAATCGCTTCGGCTACGGCGAGGCCGCCGATGCCGGTGATGGCCATGCCGTGGCCACAATAGCCTTGCAGGAAATAGAGATTGGCGGCTTGGCGGCCGAAGTGGGGGGCGAGGTTCATGGTGATGTCGCAGTCGCCGCCCCATGAGAAGTCGATGCGGGCATCTTCGAGCTGCGGAAACACTTTGAGCATGTCGCGGCGCACGGCCTGGGTCATGCGGCGGGCGTCGTGGATGAAGTCGCTGTCTTTGCCGCCGAAGAGCAAGCGGCCGTCGGCGCTGAGGCGGTAATAATCGAGAATGTGGCGGTTGTCGCACACGGCCATATTGTTGCGGATGAGCGTGCGCGCCTGCTCACCCAAAGGCTCGGTGGCAATCATGAAGGTGCTCACCGACAGGGCTTTGTGGTCGAGGCGGCGGAAAGGGCGGGTGCGGTTGAGGCCGGAAAAGGTGTTGACCGCCAACACAACGTTGTCGCATTGGATGCTGCCTTCAGGCGTGTGCACCAGCCAGCCGCCGTATGCGGGCTCCATGCGGATAAATGGTGTGTTTTCAAATAATTGTGCACCGGCAGCTGCGGCGGCACGGGCGATGCCGAGGGTATAGTTGAGCGGGTGCAGGTGGCCGGAGCGCGGGTCGTAGAGGGCGCCGAGGTAGCGATTGCTGGCGAGTTGCTGCTGCAGCTCGGTTTGGCTCCACATTTGCAGGTGGTCGATGCCGTAATGTTGCACGGCGTGTTGCTGCCATTGTTGCAGCGCTTGTAGGTGGTGCGCGCGGATGGCAACGGTGGCATAGCCGCGCGTCCAATCGCAGTCGATTTGGTGGCGGCGCACACGTTCGTCAATCAGCTCCACTGCTTGGAGCGACTGCTGCCAAAACCATTGTGCCTGCTTGAGGCCGACCTGTTTTTCGATGGCCTGCATGCCGCAGGCGTAATCGCTGATGATTTGGCCGCCGCTGCGGCCGGATGCGCCGTAGCCGATGCGGGCGGCTTCGATGAGGGCGACGCTGTGGCCGTGTTCGGCCAGCGGCAGCGCGGTGCAGAGCCCGGAGAGGCCGCCGCCGATGATACAGGTTTCGACTTTCAGACGGCCTGCAAGCTTGGGGTAATCATCGTGGGGATTGACGCTGTGGTGGTAAAACGAGGGAATCAGGTTTTGAAAGGCGGGGTTTTGCATAAAATACCGTGTGCGGGCAGATGCTTTTCAGACGGCCTCTGAAGGTGTGTTAAAGGCCGTCTGAAAAATATCTGGGGCTAAAAAACAGTCAGTCGACATTATAACGGCGGATTGTGTCAGACAGGGTGGGGCAATGCTTAATTTCAGGTAAAGAAACAGGCCGTCTGAACGGCCTGTTTGCTTGTTTACGATTGGCCGGCTTGTTCCAGCGCCAGTTTTTCCTGGCGGTAGGCTTCGGCGGCTTCGCGTTCGCGGCGGGTGGCCTGACGCATCATGTAGTAATTGATGAGAATCACCAGCGTGCCCACAATCGCAATCAGAATGGTGGCCAACACGTTCATCTGCGGGTCGAGGCCGAGCTTGATTTTCGAGAAAATCACTTGCGGCAGTGTAGAAGAGCCGGGGCCGGACAGGAACGAGGTAATCACCAAATCATCCAGCGACAGCGTGATGCCGAGCAAAAAGCCGGAAGCAATGGCGGGGGCAATCAGCGGCAGCGTAATCACGAAGAAAATCTTCAGCGGCCGCGCGCCCAAGTCCATCGCCGCTTCTTCCAGCGACTGATCCAATTCCACCAAACGCGACCGAATCACCACGCTGATGTAGGCCATACACAAGGTGGTGTGGCCGAGGAAGATGGTGAAGAAACCACGGTCGAAATACAGCCATTGCAGCATTTCGCTGTTTTGCAGAAACATCTGTACCTGAATAATCAGCAGCAACATCGACAGACCGGTAATAACATCGGGCATCACCATCGGCGCGGACACCATGCCTGCAAACAGCGTGCTGCCTTTGAAACGCTTGATGCGCGCCAGCGCGTAGCCTGCCAGCGTGCCCAACACGACTGCTGCAAACGAAGACACCAAAGCGATGCGCAGCGACAGCCACGCGGCTTCGAGGATGGTGCTGTTTTGCAGCAGCGCGCCATACCATTTAGTGGAAAAACCACCCCAAACGGTGACCAGTTTGGATTCGTTGAATGAGTAAATCACCAACACAAACAGCGGGATATACAGAAACGCCAAACCGATAAACAGCATCAGCTTTAAAAACCAAGAGAGCTTGTGGTTTTGCATTATTTCGCTCCTTCTTCAAGTTCGCGGTTTTCATAGCGGTGGAACAACACAATCGGCACCACCAGCAGCAATACCATCACCACGGCAACGGCGGAAGCCAGCGGCCAGTTGTTTTGGTCGAAGAACGCCTGCCACAATACTTTACCGATCATCAGGTTTTCCGGGCCGCCTACCAATTCAGGAATCACAAACTCACCCACGGCGGGCACAAATACCAGCATCGAGCCGGCGATGATGCCGGTTTTCGACAAGGGCAGCGTGATGGTGAGAAACGATTTGACGGGGCCGGCACCGAGGTCGGAAGCGGCTTCAAGCAAGCGGCCGTCGAGTTTCACCAATTGGGTGTAGAGCGGCAGAATCATAAACGGCAGGTAGGCATACACCATCACCAGATTCAGCGAGAAAGCGTTATAAAACAAATCCAGCGGCTGGCTGATGATGCCGTATTTCATCAAAAAATTATTGATGATGCCGTTGTGGCCGAGCAAGCCCATCCACGCATACACACGCA
>CAYVIS010000001.1:0-32157 GCA_964451565.1 uncultured Neisseria sp. | reverse complement strand
CACCTGAAGCTAGCGCGTCTACCAATTCCGCCACCTGGGCTTTGCTTTAATTTGTGGTTTACGTTAAAGTGTCGCCTTAACGAAGATGTGCATTATATATTTAAATGAAAGAATGTCAATCATAGAAATGAAGAAAAATACTAAATCATTGAGTTTACGAGAAAAAGACCCGTTTTTGAGCCGCGAGCAGCAGCGTTACGAACACCCGCTGCCGAGCCGTGAATGGGTGATTGAATTATTGGAGCAGGAAGGTGTGCCGCTGAAAATCAGCACGCTGGCACAAAAATTGTCGATTACCGACGAAGAATACGAATTTTTCGAGCGCCGCATCAAGGCGATGGCGCGCGACGGACAGGTGCACATCAACCGCCGTGGCGCGGTGTGTGCCGCCGACAAGCTGGCGCTGGTGAAATGCCGCATCGAAGCGCACAAAGACGGCTTCGGTTTTGCGGTGCCGCTCACGCCCACGGGCGAGGGCGATTTTGTTTTGTATGAACGCCAAATGCGCGGTGTGATGCACGGCGATATTGTCACCGTGCGTCCGGGCGGCGTCGATCGGCGCGGCCGCCGCGAAGGGCAAGTGCTTGATGTGGTCGAGCGCGCGCAAACCAAGGTGGTGGGGCGCTTTTATATCGAGCGCGGCATTGCCATTTTGGAGCCGGAAGACAAACGCCTCAATCAGAGTATTATGTTGGAGCCTCAAAGCTTGGCCGATTTCAAGCCCGAGCAGGGGCAGGTGGTCGTCGGCGAGATTGAGAGCTATCCCGAAGGCCACCGCCCGGCTGTGGCCAAACTGGTGGAAGTGTTGGGCGACTATGCCGACAGCGGCATGGAAATCGAAATCGCCGTGCGCAAACACCATTTGCCGCATGAGTTCAGCGATGCCTGCCTGCGCGCTGCCGAGCAGATTCCCGAGCATGTGCAGCCGCATGAAATCGCTGAAGCAGGGCGGGTGGATTTGCGCGATTTGCCGCTGATGACCATCGACGGCGAAACCGCACGCGACTTCGACGATGCGGTGTATGCCGAAAAAATCGGCCGCAACTACCGCTTGGTGGTGGCGATTGCCGACGTGAGCCATTATGTGCAGCCGGATGACGCGATTGATAAAGACGCGGTCGAGCGCACCACCAGCGTGTATTTCCCGCGGCGGGTGATTCCGATGCTGCCCGAAAGCCTGTCGAACGGCATCTGCTCGCTCAATCCCGATGTCGAGCGCTTGTGTATGGTGTGCGATATGGTCATCACCTACGCGGGCAACGTCAAAGAATACAAATTTTATCCGGCCGTGATGCGCTCGCACGCGCGCCTGACCTACACGCAGGTGTGGAACTGGATTGAAGGCGGCGGCGATTATCCGCACAAAGCGCAAATCGAGCCGCTGTATAAATTGTTCCAAATTTTGCAGAAAAAACGCCAACAGCGCGGCGCAATGGAGTTTGAAAGCATCGAAACGCAGATGCTGTTTGACGACAACGGCAAAATCGAGCGCATCGTGCCGGTGACGCGCAACGATGCCCACAAGCTGATTGAAGAATGTATGCTTGCAGCCAATGTGTGCGCGGCGGAATTTTTGTTGAAAAACAAACACACTGCGCTGTTCCGCAACCACTTGGGGCCGACGCCCGAAAAACTTGCCACTCTGCGCGAACAGCTCGGCCTGCTCGGTTTGCATTTGGGCGGCGGCGACAAACCCTCGCCGAAAGATTACGCCGCTTTGGCCGAAAAAATCGCCGGCCGTCCCGACCAAGAGCTGCTGCAGGTGATGCTGCTGCGCTCGATGCAGCAGGCCGTGTATGAGCCGAACAACGAGGGCCACTTCGGCCTCGCTTACGAAGCCTATGCCCACTTCACCTCACCCATCCGCCGCTATCCCGACCTGACCGTGCACCGCGCGATTAAAGCGGTGTTAAACGGCGAAAAATACGCGCCGAAATCGTGGCAGGCGCTGGGCGTGACCTGTTCGTTTAACGAGCGCCGCGCCGACGATGCCAGCCGCGATGTTGAAAACTGGCTGAAAACCTATTATATGCGCGACAAAGTGGGCGAAGTGTTCAACGGCCGCGTGTCGGGCATGGCCAACTTCGGCATTTTCGTCACCCTCGACGACATCCACATCGAAGGCATGGTACACATCAGCGATTTGGGCGAAGACTATTTCAACTTCCGCCCCGAAATCATGGCGATGGAAGGCGAACGCAGCGGCGTGCGCTTCAATATGGGCGATGAAGTAGTGGTGAAAGTGGCGCGTGCCGATTTGGATACCAGCAAAATCGATCTTACCCTCATCAGCGGCGGCCTCACCGGCAAAAGCCGTAAAAACGCCAAGCAAAACAGCCGCGACAAAACCGCCGCACCTGCCGCCAAAGGCAAGAGCAAAACCGCCAAACAGAGCGATAACCGTAGCGAACCCCGCAGCAACCAAGCCCCGGCCGCCAAAGCAAAATCCGGCAAACCGGGTAAATCGCTGAAAATGGTAGACGGCAAAATCACCTTTGTGCAACGCAACGAACAGGCAGGCAAACCTGCTGCCGCCGCACCTGCCAAACAGAAAGGGAAAGCTAAAACCACATCTGCGCCGCGCAAGCGTAACCGCAAGAAATAAGCGCGGGAATAAATCAAGAGCCGTCTGCAAGCATCAATGCTTCAGACGGCCTTTGTTTATGGCTGATTTCATTGACTTGCCGGGTAAATGGCAGAACGTTTCAACGCAATTGAATCAGTCTGGAGCCTTTGCAAATACCCTTTCGCCGCTCCTGCGCAGGCAGGAGCCCGGGCTGAAGCACAGCGTCAGTTGTCAGCCGAGTAACAGCAATCAAATGAAAATATGTAATTGTTTGTTTTATATAAAAATGATTATTTGCAGTAACGTGTCGGATAAGCAAAGCGCTGCCTTGCACTAGGCTTCTGCCTGCGCAGGAGCGACGGGTAAGGTTTTTTTGTAAAAGCTTCAGTCTGCATTGCAGGGTTGCTGAGTATCTATATCGAATAGCGCAATCAGTGCGCAAAATACTTGCGGTAAATGGTTTCATATTCGCCGCTGTCGCGCACTTTCTGCAAAGCTTCATCAATCTTGGCCAACAATGCTTGGTCTTCCGGGCGCACGGCGATGCCGTATTCTTCCACCGGAAAATCAGGTACTTCAATCACGGTAAAGTTTTGGCTGCTGTTGTTTTTCACATAATTGCCGACCACGGCGCTGTCGCTAATCATCGCAGGCGAGCCGCCGGTTTCGATTTCTTTGACGGTGAGCGGCAGGTTTTCAAAGCGGGCGATTTTCGGGCTGGTCGCGCCAAATAGTTTTTGTGCCGCATAATCGCCGGTAGTGCCGGTGCTTACTGCGATCTTATTCAACTTGGTCAAATCGTTAACCGATTGAATATCTTGGCCGTCTGAAACCAACACTACTTGTTTCACTTCAAAATAAGGCTTGCTGAAGGCCATGCTTTGGCGGCGCTCGTCGGTAATGGTGATGCCTGAAATCAGAATATCGTTGTCTTTGCTTTTCAGCGAGGCAAACAGGCCGTCCCACGGCTGGTTTTTATACTGGATTTTGAAGCCGCCCGCTTTGGCCATCGCATTCATCAAATCCACGTCGAAACCGTGCACGTTGCCTTGGCTGTCGGTGGATTCAAATGGCGCGAAGTTGGCATTCATGCCGACGTTGTAAACTTTGTCGGTGTCGGAGGCCGCGGCTTGCTGCTCTTTGGCGGCGGGTTGGCAGGCGGCAAGTAAAACGGCGGCGGTGAGGCCGGTTAACAGGGTGGTGAATGGTGTTTTGGCAAACATGGCAGGCTCCCTTTTGGGTTGGTGTGAATAAGTTTGGCAGACGAGATGAGTGTAAGCTGATTGTTTACAAAATGATAGATGGAATGAAAAGAAAAGGCCATCTGAAAATGTTTTCAGACGGCCTTTGATGCGTTTTTGTTGTGTGGATTCAATTTGGGGGTGCCTGTGATGTATTCAGGCCGGGCTTCTGTCTGCGCAGGATTATAGTATCTGTTGATTTATTATGATGATAAGGCCGTCTGAAAGATTATCTTTCAGACGGCCTTATATATTCTAAGCTCCAAACAGGGGCATTTCTCACGGTATCTTGAGCCAGTCAGTAGCTCGCATCCATCGTAAGGCTGAAAGCCCCTTTAACTTAAAGTTGTAGGGGCTTTAATTATGTCAAACGAAATCGAACGAATTTTTCAAATCTCAACGCAAATAAAACGGATAGAAGTCAGACGACATTCTTTGCTTCCGTTATCTAGAGAAGTCATTTTCCATAAAAATAACCGCCTTTACTGCACCGTTTGGACGCATCCCCAGCATGTAGACAAGCTCGTTGAAGAGTTTCTGGCAAACGGTGAAATCGCAAATTTCGAAGGCTTAATGGTTATCTGAGGATTCAAAAATGACAAACGACAATACTAACCAAGTAAACAAATCCGCTGACGTGGTGGACGTGGACGATGCGCGTCAGCGCGTGGCCGCGGCCAACGCGACAGCGGATTCAGATACCCCCGCTAGTAACACGGGGGGACTGGTTAGCGAAGCCCATAGCCATTTCGTAATGGCAGATGGCAAGCTTAAAGAAATCCCTTTGAAGCGGGGTCGGTCTACTGCCGCTTTTATCGATACTTTAACGTTCACCGTGAAAGAAGACGTTTTTATACGCCCTGACCAGCTCGGAACAGAAGAAGAAATAGCCTGTAACGTATCCGCCGATTTGGCGGATATTATGGGATTCGGTCTGTTCGCAAAACAGAATGGCCGCAACGGCTACACCACAAGTTACAAGATAGGTAGTGAAACCGCTAACTATGGCTTCGTTGCAATGGGTGGCGCAAAGCAACGCGGTACGGTATGCATCTATTTCACGGGTGAGGGATTAGTGGCCGCAAAAGATGGCTGGGAAAGTCGTCTGTATCACTTCATCAAAGACTATGCTCCGTTTGCAAGAATCACCCGTTGCGATTTGGCGCATGATTTCCTGAATGGCGAATATACGCCCGAACGTGCGCTTAAAGACTGGGAAAACGGCCTGTATACCTCGCGCCAATCATGCCCGGTCGCCGAATGCGTCGGTAGTGACTGGCTGATTAACGAGGGTCGCGGCAAAACGTTCTATGTCGGCTCGCGTAAAAACAGCAGCCGCTTTGCCCGTATCTACGAAAAAGGCAAGCAGTTAGGCGACAAAGAAAGCCCGTGGGTGCGTGTCGAATTGGAAATGAAAAATCGGGATTTAATTATTCCCCATGAAGTTTTGATTGAGCCGGGTCGTTTTTTGACTGGCGCATATCCTATTTTTGAACAACTCTTCCAAGAATTTAATGAAGTTATCGCCAAGCCTGAACGCATAAAAAAGATTCAGGACGTGGGGCATGAGCATGTCCTTAAATATGCCTCTATGCAAGTATCACCCGCTATCAAGATGCTGATGGAAATGGGCTTCACCGATTCCCAAATTGTCGAAACCCTGTTGAATGAGAAAGCCAAACTGCCTAAGCGTTTGACGCCCGAAGCGTTTGACTGTTCGTACATCAATGTCGCGTTTATCCATGAGCATAAGCGCCTGCCGTATAGCGAATTTGAACTTTTAGGCAAGCTGGCCGATGAACTGAATACGCCTAAGCGTATGACGCATAGAACCTATGATGAATATTTAGAAGCAAAACAGCGTAATGAACTGCCCATGTTGGTTGGCAAAGCAAATAAACGCATGAGCTACGAAGAATACATGTATGACCGCTATGCAACCCCGTATAGCATCCTCAACCCCTCTTTTGAACGTAACTAAAGGAAATGAAATGAAAGCAATCTTACGCAAAGTCAAATGGAATAAAGGCCAAACCGAAAACGGACGCGATTACGACTATACGCGGGTCTATATCGAAGTGCCTGTTTATGAAGGCAGTGCAAATGAATTCGGCGCCGATGTGATGGAATGTGAATACGGCGTGGCTGAAAAGCATGTCGAATTGCTCGGTTTGAAAGGCAAACTGCCTGTTGAAGTTGATGTGGCAATTCATCAGGCTAAAAAAGTAACAACCTGATTAATGTGGTTTCTGAACTGAAAGTCAGCCCGAATCAGCCTAAATAATGAAAGTTTTGTCGTTCGGCGGCGCGGCAAATTAACCCTACACAGCCGCCATTAACTATTTTATGAAAGGTAATATCATGAATCTGCAACAACTGAAAACCCGTGGCCGCCAAGCTGCCGCATTTGCTGTAACCGCTGCTCTGCCGATGATGGCAATGGCTGAAGAAGATTTGTTGTCGACCGCCGGTACCGAATTGGGCTTATTGAAAGCAGGCATTATTGCTTTCGGCGGTGTGGTTATCGGTATCGCTATCGCAATGGCAACTATCGGCATTGCCAAACGCGGCGTAAACAAAGCCTAAGGCCGCAACATGGGTTATCAAGTCGGCCGAATCTGCTACGCAACAGAAGACGAAGCAACCAACGTCATGATGACTCAAATCGTACCGACAATAGACAAAGACGGGGTGTTACATCACCCCGTTTTTAATGGCACGAATTGGGTTTATAACCAGCAAATAGTAAAGCCAACGTTCCCGCAATGCGAATTTGGCCGCTATCAGAAAGCAGGTGAAGTGATAGGAAACGGACTTGTCATGCTGTTTGTCTCGATATTGATAGTAACAATATCGGTTAAAGTCGTTAATATGGTGAATATGAAAGATGAATAAAAATGCTGCCCGAAATCGAATTTCTGCTTGGAATGCTGCCAAGATTGTGCATAGCGCTGTGTTGCTATGTTTTGTGTCGAACATTCTAGTGGCGCCCGTTGCAGCGCATGCAGACGTGCCGTATACGCCGCCGCCAACCGTCCAGCAAGGTCAGGGCTTTCCGTCTGCGAACGCGCTTAAGCAATCAGGTTATGACGTAAACACAGGCGTATTGAAAGTAGACGTGAACAAGACAGGCACGTCACGGGTGACAAGCTCGGGCGGCAAAGTCACGGGCACGCAGACGGCCACGGTGACGGCAACGGGCAAATACGGCGAAAAGGCTACGGGAACGACTACGATTAATCAGACTGCATCAAGTTCTACGCTGTCAAAGGTGATTGGCGCTGCATGGGTTGGTGGTGGCGTTGCTACAGGTGTCCAGAAGGAATCTGCTAATTTTGCAGACGCTATTTCTAAGGGTGACTATGTTGAAGCTGCTAAAGCTGGTGCACGCGGCGTGGGTGCTTCTGTCGATAGCATGTTCGGTGGGATTGGTGATGCTGTGTCTAAAGGTTTTTCAGATAAAGCAGCGGGCGATTTCGCGACGGCAGCAATGGGGGCTTATAGTAGGGCTATGGATGGCGTTGGAAAGTCTGGCAGTAGCGCCGATTCAGCCGCCCAACTCGAACAGGCCCAGCAAAAAGCCGAAGCTGCCCAGCAAGCCGCCATGCAAAAAGGCGACGTAGGTGGCGCAATCGGCGGTGCAGCCGCCGCAAAAGCAGCGGGGCAAATGGGGGAACTGGCAAAAGACGGCGTAAAAAAACCAGATGATGTATCTGGCTATATGTTTGTAGAAGTGATTAAGCAAAAGTACGAGGGCGGCTACGTCACATATGAGGGGTATTCGCAACTTGTAAAAATGAATGAGGGTACAAAACCTTACAATCTTAGGGTTGTAAGAAAATTTAATAGTGCATTGCCTTATATCGAAGTCGGTGGGACGTCGATGAAAGTTAAAGTGCATCAGTTTACCGAAAAACCCGTTTACTACACAACAGTAAACGGACGCCCGGCATCTGAACAAGATTTTGACAATCGAGTAAATGAAGCCGTTAAAAATTCAACACTCACGGCTACAGAAGTCGAAAACATTTTGCGTCAAATGCTTGAAAGCCAAAGCACAAATCACAAGCAAGTGATGGAAGTGCTTTCAAAGATTGCCGATAACACAGCATCGAGCAATACAGACGGCCAAACGGGGCAAACTGGACAAACAGGGCAAACAGGTTCTAGCGGTGGCAGCGGTTCCGTAAGGGCAGAAAATGGCCTCTGGGGTGGCGGTAACGGCAGCGTTACAGATCACGCAACGGAAAGCACCAGCGTTCAAAAGACTGTGATTCTTTCCGAACCCTATACGCCGATGGGCAGCGACACGCCTCAGCAAACGCAGTTCACAGTAAATCCAGACGGCTCAGTGACAACAAACGTCATTCCCCGCCCAGACTTGAAAGCCAACACATCTCAAGCGCCCACGCGTCAGGAAGTCGGCACCAGCGCCGCAAACCAGACAAGCACTACGAAAGACGGCCAGACGGTGACAGGGCAAAACACATCGCAGTCACCCGAAAAACAGGAGTTCTGCCAGCAGTATCCCAATTCGCCCGAATGCGCCGATTTGGGCAACATGGATTATGAAGACTTGGTAATTCCTGAAAACCAGATTGATTTCGACTTTAAACCTTCAGACGTATTTAGTACGAACGGGGTTTGTCCTCAACCCAAAACATTCGATTTAGGTATGCTGGGCAGCTTTGAAATCGGCTATGACATGGTTTGCGATGTAGCATCAAAAATCCGCCCGATTCTGATTTTAATAACCATGATAGCCTGCATGCATTTTGCCTATTCAGCAGCCAGGGAGGTTTAAAAATGTGGGGGACTTTGATAACGGGTGTTTTGATGACGGTGGCGGGGCGGATTATAGCTGCGTTGGGGTTGTCGTTTGTAAGCTATGTCGGTTTGAACGAATTGCAGGGGTACTTTGTAGATGTCATATCGCAACAAATCGGCGGATTGCCTGACGATGCAATACAAATAGCTTATATCGCAGGCATAGGGGTCTGCTTGAACTGGATTTTCGGTACTTTCTCATTTATCGCTTCGCTGAAAACCCTGTCGAAGCTGTCAGCAAGCATCAGTAAAAAATAAGGAAAAAGACAATGTTATATCTGATAACAGGTGTACCCGGCTCGGGCAAGACTTTGAAAATGATGTCTGATTTGATGAATAGGCCAGACTTGAAGAATCGCCCGTTGTATCTTGACGGCATTCCCGAAGTGAAAGGCGATATTATCCCGAACCAGCCGATTCCTGAAGGTGAGAGTATGCAGACGTGGCACAAATGGGCACCGCCGGGGGCGATATTGGTGATAGACGAATGCCAGCGCGTATTTCGACCGAGGCCGTCAGGCTCGAAAGTGCCCGACTATGTAGCTGAGCTCGAAACGCATCGCCATAGGGGCATAGACATCTTTCTACTGACCCAGCATCCCAGATTAATAGACGTCAACGTAAGAAGCTTGATAGGCCATCATGTGCACATAGGCAAAACAAGCATGGGCGTCCGCCGCATGGTTGAGTGGGAGCGCTGTGCAAATCCTGAGGCAAACGCAGACATAGCCAACGGCGTCAAGAGTGTGTATACGCTAGATAAGAAAGCCTTCGGCGTCTACAAAAGCGCTGAAGAGCACACAAAGATTAAAACCAAACGCAGCAAGATTTTATATATCTTCCCAATGGCCATAGTGGCCATCATAATCGGCATGTGGTACGTGTATTCGTCATGGCAGCAATTATCAAAACCGATTGAAGTGCCGCAAGAGGTACAGGCGTCGCAGCAGCAGACGGCCAATATGAACGCAGCAGCAAGCGAAGCAAACACGGGCGGCCAATATGCGCAAACACCGCCGCCACCGCCGCAACGGCCACATTTAAGCGAAGAAGACTACGTACCGCGTATAGACGGCATGCCGCATACAGCGCCAATCTATGACGCCATGAACAAAGCGGTCAAGACTATGCCGTATCCCGTTGCCTGCGTGAAGAACGCAAACAAATGCACATGCTACACCGAGCAGGCTACGCCGGTTAAGGTGAATAAGCAGCAATGCCTTGACTTTGTAAAGAACGGCATATATAACCCCTACAAGGAGCGACAAGCGGTAACGGAAGCGGTGCAAACGGCATCCCCTGCGGCGGATATGCCGCCTGCGACACAAGTTGCGGTAATGGGTGGGAAGTCGAAAGCAAGTCTGATGTATGACGGCTATGTCGAGGCTAGAACTGATATGCAATGAAAAGCTATGATGATTTATATAATATTTACTGCACTTATTATTTATGCGATTTTACATATTCATAGAACAAGAGGCTTCACGGGCTTGATGCAGTTCGTGCGTGAAAATCTTGTAGATATGGTGATAGGTATTTCAATTGCATTCATTATATTGTTTTTATTAAATCATTTTGGTGTTGTATGATTTGCCATCAAGTCAAGGGGAAGCTTTGTAAAGATTTTTGCTTTTTAAAAATCTTTATGAATACCCCTTGACGCTCAGAAACAGAAATACGCTATTAGCTGGTGGTCGGGCGGTTTTTATGCCCGACCGCCTGCCACGTGGCGAACGCCGCCGGAGGCGCTTTAAAGCTTCGAGCCATGTGACACCGCCAAATAACGGCCTGCATATTGAAATGCGCAGAAAAGATTGGTGCGCATGGTTCATTCACTAGACAGTCATAACGGTATCTTGGGTATAACCCGCATAATTAAGGTTTGAAGATGGATTATTTAGGTTTGGACATTTCCAAATTGGCGATTGATTGTAAATTCAAGATTGGCAACGACTTTATTTACATGAAAATAGATAACACACCTGAAGGCTTTGAAAAAATAATTGACTACATAAATCAGAATAAGCTTGAAGTGCATGCCTGTTGTGAAGCAACAGGCATTTATTATATCGGCATTGCCGAATATCTCCATAAGCACGGTGTCAAAATCAGCGTGCTGAATCCGCTCATCATCAAGCATTACGCAAAATATCACATGATGCGAAACAAGACGGACAAGAAAGATGCCGAATTGATAGCGCTATATTGCAGCGATAAAAAGCCGCCGCCCTGGCATCCGCAAAGCGAAGCAAAAAAGCAGCTTCAAAGCTTGAACAGGCGTATCGACCAATTGAATTACATGCAGACAATGGAAAAGAACAGATTGCAAGTGGCAGATACTTATAGCAGGCCATACATAGAAAACATGATTGGCGCCATCAGTCAGCAAATCGAAGAATGCAGAAAGCACTTGCAAGATGTCATACAGGATACTGAAGACTTGGCACAAAAGCAGAAACTGCTTCAGACGATAAAGGGCGTCGGCCAATCAACAGCAGCATGGCTATTATCGGTTCTGATTGACATAGACAAATTCCAGACCGCAAAGCACTTTGTAAGCTTTCTCGGTTTGGCACCTGTTTACAAAGAATCGGGAACGAGCGTCAAAAGCAAGCCTGTTATATCTAAGATGGGGGATAAGTTTGTTAGAAAAGCCCTGTATTGGCCGGCTCGTTCCGCGTGTACGCGATCCAAATTATGGCGTCCGTGGTATCTGCGAAAACTTGAAGAGGGCAAGCACCCGAAGCAGATATATGTGGCCATGATGCGGAAAATGTGTGTTTATGCATACACAATTTTGAAGACTGGAAAGCCTTTTGATGAAAATATGCATAAAACGCTTGACGCTTGAATACGGTATCTTTTCTTTTATTTCCCCTGCAATTTTCGCAACACCGCTTTGGCCGTCTGAATGCGCGTATCCACATCTTCCATCACCGCGCTTACCCGCAGTTTATCCTGTCCGGCGAGCCGATAGTTTTTGTTGTTTTGAATCAGCAGAATAATCTCGGCGGGGTCGATTTTGTGGTTTTTGCCGAAGGTGAGGGTGACGGCTTCGGCGGTGGCGTCAATCGCATCGATGCCGATTTCTTTGGCGGCGAGGCGCAGGCGGTGGCTTTCGAGCAGGGTTTTAACGGGTTGCTCGGGCAGGCCGAAGCGGTCGACCAATTCTTCGTGCACGGTGTTTATTTCGGCTTGGGTTTCGCAGGTGGCGAGGCGTTTGTAGAGCACGAGGCGCTCGTGGATGTCGGGGCAGTAGCCTTCGGGCAGCAGCGCGGGGCTGTGCAGTTTGATGTCGGTGGTCACGCCGAGCGGGGCGTCGAGGTCGGGCACGCGGCCTTTTTTGAGGTCGCGCACGGCTTGCTTGAGCATTTCGGTGTAGAGGGTGAAGCCGACTTGAATCATTTCGCCGCTTTGGCCTTCGCCGAGGATTTCGCCGGCACCGCGGATTTCGAGGTCTTGCATCGCCAGCGTGAAACCGGCGCCCAAATCGTCGGCGGCGGCAATGGCGTCGAGGCGTTTTTCGGCGTCTTTGGTGATGTATTCGGGCGTGAGCAGGTAGGCGTAGGCTTGGTGGTGGCTGCGGCCGACGCGTCCGCGCAGTTGGTGCAGTTGGGCGAGGCCGAATTTGTCGGCGCGGTTGATGATGATGGTGTTGGCGTTGGGGATGTCGATGCCGGTTTCGATGATGGTGGAACACAGCAATACGTTGAAACGCTGTTGCAGAAAGTCGCGCATCACTTGCTCGAGCTCGCGTTCGCGCAATTGGCCGTGGGCGACGCCGATGCGGGCTTCGGGCAATAATTCGGCCAGGCGTTCGTGCATGTTTTCGATGGTGTCGACTTCGTTGTGCAGGAAAAACACTTGGCCGCCGCGCTTGAGTTCGCGCAACATGGCTTCGCGGATGCTGGCTTCGCTGAAGGGTTTAACGAAGGTTTTGACGGCGAGGCGGCGGCTGGGGGCGGTAGTGATGAGCGAGAAATCGCGCAGCCCTTCGAGCGCCATGCTGAGGGTGCGCGGAATCGGCGTGGCGGTGAGGGTGAGGATGTCGACGTTGGCGCGCAGGCGTTTGAGCTGCTCTTTTTGGCGCACGCCGAAGCGGTGTTCTTCATCGATAATCACAAGGCCGAGGTTTTTGAATTCGATGTCGGGCTGCACCAGTTTGTGGGTGCCGATAACAATATCAACCGTGCCGTCGACCATGCCCTCCAGCGCGCTTTTGGTGGCTTTGCCGGAATTGAAGCGCGACAGTTGCGCCACTTTCACGGGGAAATCGGCGAAGCGGTCGGCGAAATTTTGCGCGTGTTGCTCCACCAGCAAGGTGGTGGGGGCGAGCACGGCCACTTGTTTGCCGCCCATCACGGCCACAAAAGCGGCGCGCAGGGCGACTTCGGTTTTACCGAAACCGACATCGCCGCAAACGAGGCGGTCCATCGGTTTGCCCTGGGTGAGGTCTTTCAACACCGCGCCGATGGCGGCGGCCTGGTCTTCGGTTTCTTCGTAGCCGAAGCCGTCGGCAAAGGCTTGGTAATCCTGCTCGTTAAAGGCGAATTTGAAGCCTTCCTGCGCGGCGCGTTGGGCGTAGAGGTTGAGCAACTCGGCGGCGGTGTCGCGCGCTTTTTCGGCGGCTTTGCGCTTGGCTTTCGTCCACGCACCGCTGCCGAGTTTGTGCAGATGCACGTTTTCATGCGCCTGGCCGGAATAGCGGCTGATTAGGTGAAGCTGCGATACCGGCACATACAATTGCGCTTCGCCGGCGTATTCGAGCAGCATCATTTCGTTGATGCCTTCGCCCAAGTCCATGCCCACCAAGCCCATATAGCGGCCGATGCCGTGTTCTTCATGCACCACCGGGTCGCCGATGTTGATTTCGGCCAAATCGCGCAACAGGCCGTCTGAAACGGCATTGTGTTTGCGCCGCGCTTTGTTGCGGCTGCGGGCAACATATTGATAAAGATCGGATTCGGTAATCACGGCGATATTGCTGATTGGCATATCGGCTGCCGCAAGCCCTTTCCCGCAAACGGGGGCGGAAAGCGCGGCATCCGCCAATTGAAAGCCGTAAGCCAGCGGGGTGACGGTGAGGCAAAGCGGCGCATCGCTGCTTAAAAATGCCTGCCAGCCGGCCACGGTTTGCGGCTTCAGGCCGTGCTGCTGCATAAAGCCGAGCATGGTTTCGCGCCGGCCCAGGCTTTCGGCGCACAATAATATTCTGCCGTTAAAGGCCGTCTGAAAATCTTGCAGCGCCTGCAAAGGCATTTCCGCCTGGCGGTTTACCGCCACATCGGGCAAGGTGTGCGCCGGGCTGCTGAATTCGGGCAACACTTGCGGATAAAGTTTCAGACGGCCTGAGAATTCGTTGTCGTTTAGATACAGATGCTGTGGCGGCAAAGGCGGGTAGGTTTCATCGCCTTGTGCCATGGCAAAGCGGGTTTTCACATCGCCCCAAAAGCGCGCGGCTTCGGCGTGCACATCGCCGATGCACACGGCCACGGCATTTTCGCCGATATAGTCAAACAAGGTGGCGCATTCTTCTTCAAAGAAAAGCGGCAGGTAATATTCCACCCCCGCGCCGAAATGCCCTTTGCTCACCGCTTTATACACGGCGGCATCGGCGGGGTTGGCTTCGATTTCTTCGCGAAAGCGCGCGCGGAAGATTTTTTGCGCATCTGCATCGGTGGGAAATTCGTGCGCAGGCAGCAGGCGGATTTCGCTCACCGGCGCGAGCGTGCGCTGGCTGTCGGGGTCGAAAGTTTTGATGCTGTCGATTTCGTCGTCAAACATATCCAAGCGATAAGGCGCTTCGCTGCCCATCGGGAAAATGTCCAAAATGCCGCCGCGCACGGCAAATTCGCCCGTGGCCACCACATTGGTGACGCTGCTGTAACCCGCCTCCACCAAGTTTTCACGCAGCGCATCGATATTCAGCGTTTGCCCCGCTTTCAGCCAAAACGTGCGCCCCGCCATAAACGCCACCGGCGCGAGCTTCTGCATCGCCGTCGCCACCGGCACAAACAACACATCGGCCTGACCGCTTTTGAGCTGCCACAAAGCGGACAGCCGCTCCGACACCAAATCCTGATGCGGCGAAAAACGCTCATACGGCAGCGTTTCCCAATCCGGCAAAAACACCGCCGTGTCTTGCGGACGGAAAAACTGCCACGCCGTTTGCAGGCGCAAGGCTTGTTCCACATCTTGCGTAAGCACGATTTTCAGCGTGTGTTCGGGCAGATTTTCGGCAAGAAACAGCGGCAGACTGCCGCGCGACAGGCCGGGCCAAACGGATTTTTTGGCGGGGGCGGGGAGGGTGTAAGTCATAAAAAGCACGCGCAGGTGGAGGCCGTCTGAAAGGTTTCAGACGGCCTGATGATTGGAATAAGCGGCTATTTTAACAGAATCGGGAGGCGGTTTCTTGATGGGGATTTATTTGATTGCTGCTGATTTGCTGGCAACTGAAGCTGCGCTTCAGTCTGGAGCAAAGCCGCGCTTTGCTTGTGGTTGGGATTCAGAAAGCAGTTGATTAAAATAGAAATATTTCTGTTTTGTTTGATGATTCCTGTTTGGCCGACAGCTGAAGCTGCGCTTCAGTCTAGGCTCCTGCCTGCGCAGGAGCGACTAAAAAGTATTTTGCAAAGGCCTCGCCTGAATTTTGTCGTCAATGCCACCAGAGTCAAAACATTTGCAGCAACACATCCACCAAGGGCACAACCAGCATAAACAGAATGGTGCTGGTGGTCACCACATTGGTGGCAAACCGCACGTCGCCTTTGGCTTCGTTGGCCAGAATCGGCAACACCGCCAGCGCGGAAACCGACGATTGGATAATCAGCGTTTTCGATTCTGCGGGGGCGAGCGGCAGCAGATTGTGTCCGGCGACAATCAGGGCGGCCATAATCAGCGGCGCCAACACGAATTTGCCCAGCAGCGCGGCGATGGTGTCTTTGTCGAAACGGATGCTTTTCAGACCGGCGTCGGCCAGCATGATGCCGATATAGAGCAAGGATAAGGGCGTAACGATGCTGCCCACATAGTTGAGCGTGGAGTGGATAAACGAGGGCACGGGAATATCGGCCAGCAGAAACGCCAAGGCCACCAAAAAGCCGATTAGCGGAGCGGGCAGCAGCTTTTTCCAATTGAATTTCTGATGCGCGTGCGGCTGCGGATCGGTGCTGTCGTTGGCAATCAGGAAGGCGCCGAATGCCCAGGTGGATACGGTGTTGAGCACGTAATACACCAGAAAATACGGCATGCTGGCATCGCCAAACAGCGCCACGTTGAGCGGCAGGCCGATGAAGATGGTGTTGGCGTTGACGATGGTGTTGATGAACACACCGCGCCTGCCGCGCCGCACTTTCAATATTTTCACCATCAGCCAAGCGGCCAGATAGCCGAGTGCCATAGAAAGCGCGCCGTAAATCAGGCCGTCTGAAAGCGACATCAGCTTGTCGCGGGTGAGATAAGTGAGCACGGACACGAAAATCGACGCGGGCAAGGCGATGTTCATGATGAGTTTGGAAATATTGCCGGCGAAGCTGTCGGCAAACCAGCCTTTATCACGAAGATAGAAACCCAGCGCGATAATCAGCACGATGGAGAACACGCTTTCAACTGCGGTGAGGAAAATCATGGTGTGGCTCCTTGAGCGGTGAAGTGCTTGAATATGCAGAGAAACAGAGGCCGTCTGAACGGTTTGGCAGGGTCACTTGTTGTTTCATAGTGAGCCTGTCTGAAAGCGTTTCAGACGGCCTGAGGCTTTTGCAAAATACTTTTTAGTCGCGCCTGCGCAGGCAGGAGCCCAGACGGAAGCATGGCTTCAGCATTCAAATAAAACAGAAACATTTTTATGTTTAATCAATTGTTTTCTGAAATCCAAGCACAAGCAAAGCACAGCTTTGCCCTGGGCTCCTGCGTGCGCAGGAGCGACGGGTATCATTTTTGCAAAAGCTTCGGCCTTTGTGTGTTTACGCGGTTTGCCGCGTTTTAATCACGGTAAACCGGCTGCCACATCGCATCTTGCACCGCTTGCACCAGATTTTCATGCTGTTTGGTGGCCACGCCGTCGGCTTGTGCCTGTTTGGCTACGGCCAGTGCTACGGTGGCGGAGCTGGCACGCAGGTTGTCGACCGGCGGCAGCAACGCCGCACCAAGTGAAGACACGTCTACTTGACCAGCCACGGCTTGGGCGGCGGCCAAAAGCATGCCGTCGGTAACGTGTTTTGCGCCCGATACAATCACGCCCAGCCCCAAACCGGGATACAGCAGCGCATTGTTGCCTTGGCCGATGTGGTAATCCACGCCTTCATAAGGCACGGGCTCCAGCGGAATGCCGGTGGCAATCAGGGCTTTGCCTTTGCTCCACGGAATGATATCTGCGGGCATGGCTTCGATGCGTTCGGTCGGATTGGAGAGCGGCAGGATAATCGGGCGTTCCACGCCTGCGCTCATGGCTTCAATTACTTCTTGGGTAAACGCGCCGTGGTCGGTTGACGTGCCGATGAGGATGGTCGGTTTGATTTGCTGCACCACGGTGAGCAGGTTGATTTTGCCGTTGCTGCGTGCCCAATCGGCCACTTCGGCGGCGGGGCGGGCGTAGGCTTGTTGGTAATCGGGTGCGTCGGCCATGTCGTCGGTGACAAGACCGTTAATGTCCACCAGCCACACGCGGGCTTTGGCTTCTTCGGCGCTCAAGCCGTCGCGCATCATGGCGGCGTGGATTTGGTCTGCCATGCCTGTGCCTGCTGTGCCTGCGCCGTAAACGAGCAAGCGCTGTTCGGCGAAATTTTGTTTGGTGACTTTCAAGCCGGAGAACACGGCAGACATCACAATCGCGCCTGTGCCCTGCATATCATCGTTGAAAATGCGGTAGTTATCGGCATGGTTGACCAAAATGCGGCGGGCGTTGCCGGGGCCGAAATCTTCAAAGTGGAGTAATGCGTTGGGGTACAGCTCGCTGGCGGTTTTGAGGTAAAGCTCGATAAAATCATCATAAGCCTGACCGCTGATGCGGGCGTGGCGGTTGCCCAGATAGGCGGGGTCGTTGAGCAGGGCTTCGTTGTCGGTGCCGACATCGAGGTTGACCGCAATCACGCGTGCGGGGTCTATGCCTGCGGCGGCGGTGTAAATCGCCAGTTTGCCCACGGAAATATCGGTGCCGTTCACACCCCAATCGCCGATGCCGAGGATTTCCTGCGCATCGGATACCACCAGCAAATCAATGTCGTCAGGGCCGTAGCCCAGCGTTTCAAACGAGGCGCGCACGTCTTCGGGGCGGTCGATGGAAAGATAAACCGCACGCGATTGGCGGTAATCGCCGCTCCATTTTTTAATCGCTTCGCCGATGGTCGGGTCGTACACAATCGGCAGCATTTCGGCCAGATGATCGCTGATGACGCGGAAATACAAAATTTCGTTGCGGGCGTGCAGCTGGTCGAGATAGATGTATTTTTCCAAATCGGTTTTGTAGCTGCTCACCTGCTTATAGGCACGCGCGGCTTGCTGGTCGAGTGTTTCCACCGCGGCGGGCAGGCGGCCGACAAGACCGAGTTTGGCACGTTCTTCATGGGTGAATGCGGTATCGCGGTTGGTGAGCGGGTTGGTGAGAATGGCGGGTTTTTGCGACATGATGACTCCTTCAAAATGAAAGGAACAAAGAAAATTATCCATAAGATTGTGCGGGCATTTGTTTGGCAGCAAACAGCCTGCTTACCTCTGAATAATCGAGAAACTCTGAAAAATAGTTGCTAAACACAATGCAAGCCGGAGCGGTTTTCTGTCGGCTTCAATTACCGCTCGTCGGTTTTGTCTTACAACTGCGTTGATTATACCTATAATTCTTAGTTATAAGAATTAAACATTCTTTTTTTTACGGTTTGAATGTCTGATAGTGACTGTTCTTTATAGGGCAATACCACTGTGAAAAACCAAACAATACACAAAATAGGCGCGATGATTGCCAAACACCGCAAAGCAGCGGGCATCACGCAGGCAGAGTTGGCAGAAAAGCTGGAATTGAGTAACGACGCAATCTCGCGTTTGGAGCGGGGGCATATTTCCCTGACCGTAGCGCGTTTGTTTGAGCTGGCCGAAATTTTCGAATGCGATGCGGCAGATTTGCTCAACGCAGGCAGCCACCGCATCCAAGATCACGAACGGCGGCTGATGGCGATGCTGAATAAATTGGAAGCCAAAGAACGGATGGCGCTGCTGGGCTTGATTGAACAGCTGATTCATTGGAAACTGAATATGCTGGAAGAAGGGCTCGAATAGGTTTGCATTGATTTGATTTGAAACATGATTTGGCCGTCTGAACGCTTGCAGACGGCCAAATGATTATGGGCCGGGCTTTTGCAATTTTGTATAGGAAATATGGGCAAATAGCACGATTCAGGCAAACCGATTGAGGCCTTTGCAAAATTGCGATTGCATCATTGTAAAACTACCGAGCTCCGTCATTCCGGCGCAGGCCGGAATCCACTGCCGAAATTCAGCTTTTTGATTTTAAAGCAGTTTCAAGCGGAAAATGGATTCCGGCCTGCGCCGGAATGACGGAATTGAGTGATTTGGCGATGATTCACATCGTAATTTTGCAAAGGCCTCATATAGTGAATTAAATTGGAACCAGTGCAGTGTTGGCTCGCCTTGTCATACTGGATGTACTTTCTGCCACCCCACTCAAAGAGAACGATTTACTAAGGTACTGAAGCACCAACAAGTAAATCTGCCCAATCTTGTCTTGATTCAAATTTAATCCACTATAATTTATGCTTAATCAACATTCAGGAGGATGACGCATGGCATGGATTTACCTCATCGGCGCGGGACTGCTCGAAATCGGCTGGCCGCTGGGCATGAAGCTGGCGCAACAGCAGCAGTTCCGCTGGCAGGGCATTTTGATGGCGGTGGCGTTTATGGCGGCGAGCGGCTTTTTGCTGTTTTTGGCGCAGAAAAGCATTCCGATGGGCACGGCTTATGCGGTGTGGACGGGCATCGGCGCGGCGGGGACGTTTCTGGTGGGGGTGTTGTTCTTCCACGATCCGGCCTCGTTCGGGCGCTGGCTGGGGGCGTTTTTGATTATCTCGGGCGTGATTGTGATGAAGCTGTCGTCGGGGCATTGAGGGAGGTGAGGCCGTCTGAAAGGTTCAGACGGCTTTTTTCAAATCAGCCGGTTGAGAATAAACATTTTCTAAAATTAAACAATTGCAGATTTTCATTTAATTGCTGCTGCTTGGCTGACAACTGAAGCTGCGCTTCAGACTGGGCTCCTGCCTGCGCAGACGCAATGGATATCTTTTTTACAAAAGCCTCATCATATAAATGATGGCTTCGACAGGCTCAGCCACCTGAGTTTGCGGCGGTTGCTGCATTTATCGCATCACCCTTTCAGACGGCCATTCCCAATCGGGCGCAAAGCCGATATGATAACGAAATTTGTTGCAGAGAACACCCATGCCCGAGCGCCTTTCCGGCCACACCGAGCTAATCGGTTTGATGGCTTATCCCATCCGTCATTCCCTGTCGCCGACGATGCACAACGAAGCCTTTGCCAAGCTGGGGCTGGATTTGGCTTATCTGGCGTTTGAAGTCGATAACAGCAATCTGCAAGGCGCGGTGAATGCGATTCGTGATTTGAAGATGCTCGGCTCCAATGTGTCGATGCCGAACAAAATCAAGGTGTGCGAATATTTGGACGAATTGTCGGAAGCCACGCAGCTGACCGGCGCGTGCAACACGATTGTCAACCGCAACGGCAAGCTCTTTGGCACCATCACCGACGGCACCGGCTTTATGCGTGCGGTGGCGGCGGAGGGCATCGACATCATCGGCAAGAAAATCACTTTAATCGGCGCAGGAGGCGCGGGTACGGCGATTGCGGTGCAGGCGGCGCTGGACGGGGTGGCGGAGATTGCCATTTTCAATATTAAAGACGCCAATTTTGCCAATGCTGAAGCGACGGTGCAGAAAATCAATGCGCGCACCGAGTGCAGGGTAACGCTGCACGATTTGGCCGATTTGGCCGCCATGCGCCGCGAGCTGGCCGACAGCGTGATGCTGGTGGACGCAACCGGCATGGGCATGAAGCCGCTGGAAGACGTGTCGCCGTTTGAGGATGCGTCGCTGTTGCGGCCGGATTTGGTGGTGTTTGATGTGGTGTATATCCCGCTGGAAACCAAGTTTCTCAAGTTTTGCCGCGAAAACGGCTGCCGCACCATCAACGGCTTGGGCATGATGTTGTATCAGGGCGCGGAGGCGTTTGAATTGTTTACCGGAAAAGAAATGCCGGTGGATTATCTGCGCGAATTGATGTTTGGAGGAGCATAAACGGTGAATACGGTTAAAGTGAAAAATTTGGTGTTCGGCGCGGGGCGGCCGAAAATCTGCGTGCCGCTGGTGGCGGAAAATTTGGCGGCTCTGCGCGCGCAAATCGAAGCGCTGGCAGGTTTGCCGTTTGATTTGGTGGAGCTGCGTGCCGATTTTCTGGCGGAAGTGGAAAACACGGATTATGTGCTGGCCTGCTGCAAAGAAGCGCGCGCGTTGTTGGGTGAAACGCCGATTTTATTTACCTTCCGTACCGCAGCCGAGGGCGGCGTGCATGCAATGCCGTCTGAACGCTATTTTGCATTGCTGCACGCAGTGATGGCAGCGGGTGATATTGATTTGGTCGATATCGAGCTGTTTGCGGGCGATGAAGAGGTGAAAAAAGCGGTGGCAGCGGCCAAGGCCAACGGCATCGCGGCGGTGTTGTGCAACCACGATTTCGATAAAACGCCGCCGAAAGCAGAAATCATCAGCCGCCTGCGCCGCATGCAGGAATGGGGCGCCGATATCTGCAAAATCGCGGTGATGCCGCAATCGAGTGCGGATGTGTTGGTGTTGCTCGATGCCACCGAAACCATGCGCAGCCAATATGCGCAGCAGCCGTTGGTAACGATGGCGATGGGGCAACGCGGCATCGTCAGCCGTTTGTGCGGCGAAGAATTCGGTTCGGCAATGACGTTTGGTGCGGCACAAAAAGCATCGGCACCGGGGCAGATTGCGCTGGGCGATTTGGCATTTATTTTAAAAGTGCTGGGCAAAGATGCCTGAATTGCTTCAGTATTGCTTCAGTGATGCGTAGGCCGTCTGAAAGCCTTTCAGACGGCCTTTATGCTTTATCCGATATTGCATCTGATGGCCATCGGTCAAAAGTAGTAGTTATTGGGAGCAATGCTGAGAATGTATTTGAAATGATAAAAAAGCAATATTCGAATTCATCGGGGAAACGGAATATGAAAAACGTTACGCAAACCGTATTGGCTGCGCTGTTGCTTGGCGCGTTGCCGTCTTCTTTTGCTGCCGACATCACCGTATCGGCAGCCGCGAGCTTGAGCAATGCTTTTAAAGACATCGCCGCGCAATATGAAAAACAATATCCGCAAGATAAAATCCGCCTCAATACCGCAGGCTCGGGTGCTTTGCTGCAACAGGCATTGAAAGGCGCGCCGGTGGATGTGTTGGCATTTGCCGATCAGGAAACCATGAATAAAGCGCAGCAACAAGGTTTGATTGATAATGCAAGCCGCCAAACGTTTGCTGCCAATTCATTGGTCATCGCCGCACCGAAAAACAGTCACCTGCGCATTAATAAACTGAGCGATTTGAATTCGCCCGCTGTCAAGCGTATTGCCATCAGCAATCCGGCCAGCGTGCCGGTGGGGCGTTACAGCAAAGCGGTGTTGGAAAAAACCGGTTTGTGGAACAGCTTGCAGCCGAAAATCATCAACACCCAGCATGTGCGCCAATCGCTCGATTATGTGGCACGCGGCGAAGTGGATGCGGGGTTTGTGTATAACACCGATGCAGCGCTGATGAAGGATAAAGTGAAAGTGTTGAAAACCGTGCCCACAGAAGAGCCGGTGAGTTATCCGATTGCGTTGGTGCGCAACAGCAATAATCCGGCGCAGGGCAAACGCTTTGCGGATTATGTATTGTCACCTGCTGGGCAGAGTGTGTTGAAGCGGTATGGTTTTGAGAAGCCGTAAAATCTGAAAATTCAATTTGATTTTGATGTTAAATACAATCAAAATAATATATTAAATTAATTATAATTGAGGTTAATATACTGAAGTTTGGTAATAAATTTTCAAACTGCTTGAACTTCCTGCTAGGGGGTGGGTCTATTGCCTGCTCCCATAAGATTTGTGTTAATCATTCAGGAACGGTCAAGTTTGGTCATGAAATCGATTTATATTTACGGCAATGGCGGACATGGTCAGGTAGTGGCCGATATTGCCCGTGCATCAGGATATGGTCAGGTTATTTTCCTGGATGATGCCGGTGCCGATAAATTTGATGAAAACTTGCCCAAAGGCGATATTATTGTAGCGGTGGGCAATAATAGCGTCCGTCAGCGTTTATGTAAGCGTGTGCAGGCCGCAGGCTTTAATCTGGTGAATCTGGTGCATCCCAGCGCCGTGGTGTCTCCTAGCGCCCGAATTGGCGCAGGTGTGGTGGTGATGCCGCTGGTGGTGATTAATGCGCGTGCCTGCATCGAAGAAGGCGTGATTATCAACACCGCTGCGGTGGTGGAGCACGATTGCATGATTCATGCTTATGCCAATATCTGCCCGAATGTTTCGCTGGCAGGCAATGTGGTGGTTGGCGAGAGCACCGATGTCGGTATCGGCAGCTGCGCCATTCAGGGTATGCATATCGGCGCCAACAGCTTGGTTGGCGCGGGCAGCGTGATTGTGAACCATGTGGCGGACAATGTAGTGGCCTATGGCAATCCGGCGCGTACGCAAAGGCTGTTGCGCAGCAGTGCTTGATGTTTGAGCTGTCGACCAAACAACAAGGCCGTCTGAAGCGTGGGTTTCAGACGGCTTTTGATATGAATATTTTCAAGGTTTCAGACGGCCTCTTGATATAGTGGATTAGGTTGAATCAAGACAAGGCGGAGAGCAGATCTAGTGCGGCAAGGTGAGTCAACGCTGTATGGGTTCAAATTTAATTCACTACACAATTTCAACAGCAATCAATCCCTCCGATACGTGGGGGAACGGAACGGGAAAATGGCTGAATCAGTTTCAACTGCTTTATGGCTTTCTTTAAAAGTGGCCGGTTTGGCGACTTTGTTCAACATCGTTTTGGGCGTGGCCGTCGGCTTTGCTCTGGCACGCTGGCGTTTTGCAGGCCGAAACCTGCTCGATACGCTGCTGACGCTGCCGATGGTGATGCCGCCCACGGTGATGGGCTATTATTTATTGGTGCTGCTGGGCAGCCGCGGCGTGTTGGGCGGCTGGCTGCAGGAACATTTGGGCATCAATTTGATTTTCACCTGGCAGGGTGCAGTGATTGCTGCGATGGTGGTCACGTTTCCGTTGGTATTCAAACCGGCGCGGGCGGCTTTCGAAGGGGTGAGCCCGCAATTGGAAGAAGCGGCTCGGGTGTTGGGCTTGAGTGAGCGCTCGGTGTTTTTTCGTGTCAGCCTGCCGCTGGCCTGGCGCGGCATTTTGGCGGGCGTGTTGCTGGCGTTTGCCCGGGCGTTGGGCGAATTCGGTGCCACACTGATGATTGCAGGCAGCATCCCCGGCCAGACGCAAACGCTGTCGATTGCAGTTTATGAAGCGGTGCAGGCTGGAGATGATGCCACGGCGAATTGGCTGGTGTTGCTGATTTCGGTGGTGTGCGTGGCTATTTTGCTGGCGGTCGGCCATTTGGCGCGGGCGCGGGACGGGAAGGACGGGAATGCTGTTTGATATCGAGATTTGCAAAAAACTACCGTCTTTCGAATTGAATGTGCGTTTGCAGTCAGACACGGAGCGGTTGGCCATAATCGGCGCTTCCGGCTCCGGCAAAAGCCTGTTTTTGCGCCTGCTGGCCGGGCTGATGCGGCCGGATAGCGGCCATATCCGCATCAATGGCGAAAATTGGTTGGGCTCAGGCACAGATTTGAGCGTGCAACAGCGGCGCGCCGGGCTGGTTTTTCAGGATTACGCCCTGTTTCCACATTTGACTGTGGCGCAAAACATCGGCTTCGGCTTGCAGCAGGGTTGGGCAAATCCGCCGAAAAAGCCGGGCAAGCAAGTGCAATATTGGCTTGACACCATGCGCCTGAGCCATGTGGCCGACCATTATCCGCAACACATTTCCGGCGGTCAAAAGCAGCGCACCGCTTTGGCCAGAGCGCTGGCTACCCAACCCAAGCTGTTGTTGCTCGATGAGCCGCTCTCCGCCTTGGATGTGGATTTGCGCAGCCATACCCGGCAAGAGCTGGCGGAGCTGCAACGGCAGACCCAAGTGCCGATAATCTTGATTACCCATGATCAAAGCGATGCCGATGCGCTGGCGGATGAGGTTTGGCGGATGGAGCAGGGATGCTTGCGACAGGAGGGGTAGGGAATGCAAAGGCCGTCTGAAACATTTTGGTTCAGACGGCCTTTACTATTGGAGGTGAAACTTCTGTGATCCAATAGATAAAACAATCAAACGGAAAAGCAGAACCGGTCTGATTCCATACCGGTATGCTTTTTCAGGAGTTCGCAAGACAAGCAAAGCTGTGTTTTATCTTGGGCTTCCGCCTGTAAAAATCAGCTTTGGCTATCGAGCCAGCGTTCGGCATCGAGTGCGGCTTGGCAGCCGGATGCGGCGCTGGTGATGGCTTGACGGTAGGTGTGGTCTTTCACATCGCCCGCTGCCCATACGCCTTCGATATTGGTGGCGCCCACATTGTCGGCGCTGCCGCCGCGGGTTTTCAGGTAGCCGGTTTCATCCATATCGAGCTGGCCTTTAAACAGATCGGTGTTGGGCTTGTGGCCGATGGCGATAAACACGCCGTTGACTTTGATGTCTTCGGTGCTGCCGTCGTTGTGTTTCAAACGTGCGCCATTAACACCCATGTCATCACCGAGCACTTCGTCCAGATTGGCGTTGAGCTTGAGGATGATTTTGCCTTCTTCCACGCGTTTCATCAGTTTGTCGACCATGATTTTTTCGGCGCGGAATGTATCGCGGCGGTGAATCAGGGTGACGGTATTGGCGATGTTGGCGAGATACAGGGCTTCTTCTACGGCGGTATTGCCGCCACCGATCACGGCGACATCTTGTTTTTTATAGAAAAAACCGTCGCAGGTGGCGCAGGCGGATACGCCTTTGCCTGCGAAGGTTTCTTCGCTGGGCAGACCGAGGTATTTGGCGGATGCACCGGTGGCGATAATCAGGGCATCGCAGGTGTATTCGCCCATGTCGCCTTTGAGGATGAAGGGGCGGTTTTGCAGGTCGACGGTGTGGATTTGGTCGAAAATCATTTCAGTGCCGAAACGCTCGGCGTGTGCCAGAAAGCGCGCCATCAAATCGGGACCTTGCACGCCTTCGGCATCGGCGGGCCAGTTGTCGACGTCGGTGGTGGTCATCAGCTGGCCGCCTTGCTCTACGCCGGTAATCAGGGTGGGCTGGAGGTTGGCGCGGGCGGCGTAAACGGCGGCGGTGTAGCCGGCGGGGCCGGAGCCGAGGATAATCAGTTTGCTGTGTTTGCTGCTCATGATGTTTCCTTAAAAAGGGTGTGGATTTGATGTAGAGGGATTGTACTATTGAACGAGGCCGTCTGAAAGCTTGATAGCGTGGCTTTATCTGTTTGTTTGAGAAATGCCGTCTGAAAAGCTTTCAGACGGCATGGTGTATCAGCGGCGACGGCCGAAACCGCGTCGCATGGGTCTGCGGGTGTTGGACGGTGCTTTGTTGGCTTGGCGGTAATTCGGTGTGGCGGCGCGGTTTTGGCTGTTGGCATTGGCGGCGGCATTTTGTGCGGGCACGCTGCGGGTGTTGAGCTGTTGGCTGTTGCGGCCTCGATATTGGCTCGATTGGTAATAATTGGTTTGGGCGCGGCGGGCGGCAGGGGTGTCCATTTTGGCTTTTTGGAACTTGTTGGCCAACGCGTTGCCGATAAACGCACCGGCGGCGGCGCCAATCAGGCTTTGCAGCAACCAGCTGCCGGTGGATTGGTCGTAGATGTATTGTTGGCCGTCGGTGCCGGTAACCGGCTCGCCGTTGTTGCCGTTGGCTTGGAATTCGGCGGGAATGGTGTCTTTGACGGCATCAGGGGTGAGCTCGTAGACGGTGTTGTCTTGTTGGGCGTTTTGCTGCGCCAGTTGCTGCTGCAGGGCTTCAATCTGTTTTTGCTGTTCTTGCAGCTGGGCTTGGGTGTTGTCTTTGCAGGCGGCCAGCGCGAAGGCGGAGAGGGCGGCAAGGGCAATCAGTTTTTTCATTGTGTGTGGGTTTCCGTGATAAAGAAATAAACAAGTAGCGCTGAATACAGTGGATTAGGTTGAATCAATACGGTGTTGGCTCGCCTTGTCTTGATTCAACCTAATCCACTATATAAGGTAAAACGGTGTTTTATCAAGGGTGTTGCGGCTATTAAAAGGCCGTCTGAAAGCAATTTTTTTCAGACGGCCTTGGTTTTAATAATTACCGTTTAATCCAGTTTCTTAAAGTGTTTGCGGCGCTCGTGCTCTTGCAGGTAGCGTTTGCGCAGACGGATGGATTGCGGGGTGATTTCCACCAATTCGTCGTCGTCGATAAACTCAACCGCGCTTTCAAGGGTGAGTTTCACCGGCGTGGTCAGGCGCACGGCTTCGTCGGTGCCGCTGGCGCGCACGTTGGTGAGTTTTTTACCTTTGAGTGGGTTGACCACCAAGTCGTTATCGCGGCTGTGGATGCCGATAATCATGCCTTCGTAGATTTTTTCGCCGGGTGATACAAACATGCGGCCGCGGTCTTCGAGGTTCCACAGAGCGTAGGCAACGGCTTCGCCTTGCTCTTGCGATACCAATACGCCGTTGTGGCGGCCGGGCATATCGGGTTTTACCGGTGCGTAGTCGTCGAATACATGGCTCATCAGGCCGGTGCCGCGGGTCATGGTCATGAATTCGCCTTGGAAACCGATGAGGCCGCGGGCGGGAATGTGGTATTCGAGGCGGGTGCGGCCTTGGCCGTCGCTTTCCATGTTGGTGAGCTCGCCACGGCGGCGGCCGAGCTCTTCCATCACCGCGCCTTGGTTATCATCGGGCACATCAACGGTGAGGTTTTCATACGGCTCGCATTTTTGGCCGTCGATATCGCGGTAAACCACGCGCGGTTTGGCCACGGCCAGCTCGTAGCCTTCGCGGCGCATGTTTTCCAGCAAGATGGTGAGGTGCAGTTCGCCACGGCCGGAAACGCGGAATACGTCGGCGTCGTCGGTGTCTTCCACGCGCAGGGCCACGTTGGTGAGCAATTCTTTTTGCAAGCGGTCGCGGATTTGGCGCGAGGTGACAAATTTGCCTTCGGTGCCGGCCAGCGGCGAGGTGTTGACCATGAAGTCCATGGTGAGGGTGGGTTCGTCCACGCTCAACATGGGCAGGCCGACGGGGTTGTCTTTTTCACAGATGGTCACACCGATGCCGATGTCTTCAATGCCGGAAATAATCACGATTTCACCGGCTTCGGCTTCGTCTTGCGGCACGCGTTCCAGGCCTTTGAAGCCCAGCAGCTGGTTGATGCGGCCTTGAGAAACTTGTTTTTCGTGGTTCATTACGGCAACCACTTGGCCGGGTTTGATGCGGCCGTTGAGGATGCGGCCGATGCCGAGACGGCCGGTGTAGTTGTCGTAGTCGAGTTGGGAAATTTGCAGTTGCAGGGATGCGTCGGCATCGCCGCTCGGTGCGGGGGTGTGTTTGAGGATGGTTTCAAACAGCGGGCGCATGTTGTCGCTCTCGTCGCTCTCTTCCAGTTTGGCAAAGCCGGACAGGCCGGAAGCGTAAACGATGGGGAAATCGAGCTGCTCGTCGCTGGCGCCGAGTTTGTCAAACAATTCGAATGTTTGGTCAATCACCCAGCTCGGGCGCGCGCTCGGTTTGTCGATTTTGTTGATAACCACAATCGGGCGCAGGCCGAGGCCGAGGGCTTTTTTGGTCACGAAACGGGTTTGCGGCATCGGGCCTTCTTGGGCGTCTACCAGTAACACCACGCAATCGACCATGCCCAATACGCGTTCTACTTCACCGCCGAAGTCGGCGTGTCCGGGGGTGTCGACGATGTTGATGTGGTAGCCTTTGTATTCGATGGCGGTGTTTTTAGCGAGAATGGTAATGCCGCGCTCTTTTTCAAGATCGTTGCTGTCCATCACGCGTTCGTCAACCTGCTGGTTGGCGCGGAAAGTGCCGGATTGGCGTAATAATTGGTCTACGAGGGTGGTTTTGCCGTGGTCGACGTGGGCGATGATGGCAATATTGCGAATTTGTTTCATGGCGGAAATGTGCCTTAACGGATATCAATAAATAACCGCGGATTATAGCACGCTTTTGTGGCATAACTTCATGTAATTGGAAGATGCAACAGGGATGTGTAGTTAAACTGTGTAAATAAAAAATCTTGTTGTGATAGATTATCAATATAGTGTGCAATAAAAATAAAATGAAAACAAGGATATAAGCTTTCAGACGGCCTTTGTGTGCGGCCATGCGAATTTGATAATTGTTTGTATTTTAAACAGAAAATTTCAAGTTTGAAGAAATATTGCTACAATATGCTTCATCAGGTTGGCAACAACACATCATCATGAGTCCGCTCTCCATATAATATACAGAGCGGCGCAAACAGGAAAGGAATCATCATGAAAGGCGATAAAGCAGTTATCGATTATATGAACCAATTGCTGGCGGGCGAATTGGCCGCGCGCGACCAATATTTCATTCACTCACGCATGTATGCCGAATGGGGCTATACCAAGCTGTTTGAACGCATCGGCCACGAAATGGAAGATGAAACCCAGCATGCGGAAGCTTTTATCCGCCGTATCCTGATGCTGGAAGGTACGCCGAAAATGGTACCGGATGCCATCAATATCGGTGAAGACGTGCCTGCTATGCTGAAAGCAGACTTGAATACTGAATACGAAGTGCGCGAAAACTTGAAAAAAGGCATCAAGCTGTGCGAAGAGAAACAGGATTATGTAACCCGTGATTTGTTGATTGATCAGCTGAAAGACACCGAAGAAGACCACGCTCACTGGCTGGAACAGCAATTGCGCCTGATTGAGCTGCTCGGCCTGCAAAACTACTTGCAAAGCCAGCTGTAAAACACCCTGCCACACACATTAATTTAAGAATTTAAGGAGCCTGTTATGAAAGGTGAACCTATGGTCAACCGCGAGCTCAATAAAAACTTGGGCTTGCTGCTGGTAACCATCAACCAATATTTTCTGCATGCACGCATTCTGAAAAATTGGGGCTTGGAAGAGTTGGGCGAACATTTCTACAAACAATCGATTGTGGAAATGAAAGCCGCTGATAATATCATCGAACGCATTCTGCTGCTCGAAGGTCTGCCGAATCTGCAAGAATTGGGCAAGCTTTTGATTGGTGAAACTGCCGAAGAAATCATTGCCTGCGATTTGAAAAAAGAACAAGAAAAACACGAAGCGTTGACAGCGGCGATTGCGTTGTGCGAAGAAAAACAAGATTACGTCAGCCGAGCCTTGTTGGAAAAGCAGAAAGACACCAACGAAGAGCACATCGACTGGCTGGAAACCCAGCAAGAGCTGATTGCAAATATGGGCTTGCCCAATTATCTGCAAATCGGGGCGCAAGAGGACTAAAACACAAACCACTGCCAAATACAGCAGTTCTCACACCCTGAAAGCCAAGCGGCATATCCTTACGGATATGCCGTTTTTTTTGTGTTTGGGTCAAGCGGTTTGCAAATCTCTCTTGTTGCTCCTGTTCGTGCAGGCGCGACAGACATCGTTTTGCAACCTCAAGCCGTCTGAAAAGCTGATTTCGAAGCAAACCCGAAAACGGGAAATGCATTTGCAGCCATTCAGCTTGCTGGCAAAGGCTTAATCTGCCTGTTGACCGAATGCGATAAATTCCTGCTGTTTGGCTTTGGCTTTGCCCGAGTCAATCGCTTCACGGGCAGCGGCAATGCCGTCTTCCAGCGAATCAACCACGTTGGCGGCATAGATGGTGGCGGCGGCATTGAGCAATACAATGTCGCGTGCGGCGCCGCTTTCGCCAGCCAATACACTTTGCATTTTTTGCAGTGATTGGCGGCTGTCAGCCACTTTGATGGCGTCGAGGTTGGGGTAAATGGGGATGCCGAATTGCTCAGGGTGGATATCGAATTCGCCGATGAGGCCGTCTTTCAGTTCGGCGATATGGCTTCTGCCGGTAATGGTGATTTCATCGAGGCCGTCGCTGCCGTGTACCACCAACACATGCTGCGAACCCAATTGCTGTAAAACGCGCGAGAGGATGCCGACCAAATCAATGTGAAACACGCCGAGCACTTGGTTGGGCGCGCCTGCGGGGTTGGTGAGCGGGCCTAAAATATTGAAGATGGTGCGGATGCCCAAGGCTTTGCGCACGGGGGCGACGTGGCGCATGCTGCTGTGGTGGTTGGGGGCAAACATAAAGCCCATGCCGATTTCGTCGATACTTGCGCCGACCTGTTCGGGCGTGAGGCTGAGCGAGGCGCCCATTTGTTCCATGATGTCGGCGGCGCCGCTGGAGGAAGACACAGAGCGGCCGCCGTGTTTGGCGACTTTGGCGCCTGCGGCGGCGGCGACAAACATGGCGGTGCTGGAGATGTTGAACGTGTGTGCGCCATCGCCGCCGGTGCCGACGATGTCGACCAGATTATGTTTGTTCAATACGGGCACTTTGGTGGCAAATTCACGCATTACGGATGCGGCGGCGGCCACTTCGGAGACGGTTTCCACTTTGATGCGCAGGCCGGTGAGGATGGCGGCAATCAGCTCGGGCGCAACTTCGCCACTCATAATCTGGCGCATCAGAGCGGTCATTTCGTCGTGGAAAAGCTCGTTATTGTCGATGAGGCGGGCGAGGGCTTGTTGCGGGGTAATCATGGCGGTTTCTCTTGTTGGTTTTGTTGTCGGATGGAAGATGATAAAGGCCGTCTGAAAGGGCTTCAGACGGCCT
Source organism: uncultured Neisseria sp. (assembly GCA_964451565.1). Classification (GTDB taxonomy): domain Bacteria; phylum Pseudomonadota; class Gammaproteobacteria; order Burkholderiales; family Neisseriaceae; genus Neisseria. Next base: position 571 of record CAYVIS010000001.1, on the reverse strand, counting down.
GATGTTTATAAGGCCGTCTGAAAAGCGGCGAACTCGGTGAGGAAGTTTTGCAGCATGTCGTGGCCGTGTTCGGTGAGCAGGGCTTCGGGGTGGAACTGCACGCCTTCGATGGGATGGATTTTGTGGCGCACTCCCATGATTTCTCCGTCTTCCGTCCAAGCGGTGATGTCGAGGCAGTCGGGCAGGCTGGCACGCTCGATGACGAGGCTGTGGTAACGGGTGCAGGTAACGGGGTTGGGCAAGCTTTGAAACATGCCGCTGTTGTGGTGATGCACTGCAGACACTTTGCCATGCATCAGCGTTTGCGCGCGCACGATGTTGCCGCCGAAGGCTTCGCCGATGGTTTGGTGGCCGAGGCAGATGCCCATAATCGGCAGTTTGCCCGCAAAATGCTGCATGGCGGCCACGGAGATACCGGCTTCTTTGGGCGAGCAGGGGCCGGGGCCGATAATCAGGTATTGCGGGTTGAGCTCGGTGATTTGTTCGAGGGTGATGTCGTCGTTGCGGCGTACTTCTACTTGTTGGCCGAGTTCGGCGAAATATTGCACGATGTTGTAGGTGAAGCTGTCGT